>CAXTUE010000173.1:0-5856 GCA_964247355.1 uncultured Ktedonobacteraceae bacterium
GGTAATGGCAGACCAAGACGGAGTGCTCTGCTTATAGCACTGGCATCCCTGCTTGTGCTCACAACGGTGGTCTTTGGTGGGATTGCACTTTCCGCGCCTAACTTATTAGGTCCTTTAAAAGGCGCTATCCCAAGTCTGGCGTCCACAACAACCGTCACACTTGTTCCTGACACCAAAACGGAGAGCAACAATTATCTCATTCGCGGTGTGCAAAGCAATCCTGATGCGACCAAGCAAGAAGTTCTTGCGCGCGTCGTCACCGTTAGTTCAGCCGCACAATCCAAGACGGTCAATGCAACGGGCGTGAAACAAACGGCTGCTGCTGCTGCAAGAGGGACTCTTACATTCATTAATGGAACATTCTCACCGTTTACGGTTGCAGCCGGTACTGCTATTGCAACTGGAACGGGTATCTCTGTTATTACAAATGGCCCGGTTACTATTCCTGCCGCAGTTCCTGGTGGTAACACAGGTTCTAATGCAGTTAGTGCTCGTGCATCTGTTGGAGGCGTAGCAGGAAACATTGGAGCACTAACGATTAACAAGACCTGTTGCTCTTCGAGTAACGCAATTTTCGTGAGAAATTCGGCTTTTATAGGTGGACAGGATGCGCAAAACTACACGTTTGTGCAACAGGGCGACATTCAGGGAGCCGTCAACGACTTGCAGCCTCCACTGGTAGAACAGGCGAATTCTGCGCTGAAGGCCAATATTCATTCTGGTGAGCAGCCTGTCGGAAATCCTACCTGCACTCCGAATACTTCAGCAGACCATAACGCAGGTGATAAAGTTTCTTCTGTGACCGTGACGGTGAAGGTGACATGTCAGACGCAGGTGTATGATCAGAAGGGCACACTCGATCTCGTGACCAACCTGCTCAAGCAGAAGGCCAGCAACGATTATGGAACCGATTATGCACTCGCTGGTAGTGTTGTCACGCAAGCAAAAGTACAAAATGTTACCAATGGCATCGTCAACCTGCTGGTCAGCGCGAAGGGCGTGTGGGCCTATCAGTTCACAACCGCACGTCAGCTTGAGTTGAAGAAACTTATCGCGGGAAGAAGCGCGTCGGATGCGGTAACAATTCTGAAGGGACAGAAGGGCGTGGCCGATGTGTCTATCAACCCCAATAGTGGAACACTGCCGACGAATCTCGATGATATTAAGTTTGTAATACAGCCGGTGACAGGCTTGTCAGGTGGCGGTGGAACAGGTGGAGGAGCGGTTGGTACTCCAACTATAACTGGCCCTGGCACAAACCCAACAACACAGCCAGGGCTTGGCGTTAGTGGTAGTTAGGAAAAGGGAGACAGACGCAATGCTGTCTTTGGAAGGCAAGCAGCTCGGCAATTATGATGTGATGCGCCGCATTCGTGTCGGCGGCATGGGTGCTGTGTACGAAGGGAAACAGCGCACCGCGTTTGACCGTCGCGTAGCCATCAAGGTGATTCTTGGTGACTACGCGACGGATCGTGACATGCGCCGTCGTTTCGCACGTGAAGCTCAAACGGTAGCACGTCTCCATCATCCTCATATCCTACCGTTGATCGAATTTGGGGAAGAGCAGGGTATGCTCTTCCTTGTCATGCCCTTTATTGATGGTGGAACTCTCACAAGCTACCTACGTCGCAGCCTTCCACCACTTGCAGAAGTTGCCGCCATCTATCAGCAACTGCTCGATGCCGTCGAATACGCTCATGATGCCGGTTTGATTCATCGCGATATCAAATCGTCAAATGTGCTGCTTGAGCAGCGTCGTAGCGGAGCACCCTTTGTCTATCTCGCCGACTTTGGACTCGTGCGTACCTCGCGCAAAGCCGAGCTAGAGCAAACGGGTAAGCAAATTCCGCTCGATCAGGTTCCCGGTACACCGCACTATATGGCTCCTGAGCAGACGCGCGGTATCATCACTCCTTCGACTGACATCTACGCTATGGGTGTCTTGCTCTATCAGATGCTCACAGGCGAACTCCCGTTTAACGATGAGGACGATGTGCGTGTAATTCAAATGCATTTATATGCACCCGTACCCGCGCCAAGCGACTACGATTCTTCCATTCCTTATGAATTGGACGAGGTAGTGCGTACTGCTATGGCCAAACGTAGTGAGGATCGCTATAGCTCTATTGCCGAGTTAAGAAAAGCATTCTTGTCAGCCATCAAAGGCCCCATCGAGATGGTCGAAGATATGCCTGTGGAGGTCGAGTATGTTCCTCCAACTCAGCAGGTTTCGTTGAAGCGTTCGGGACATTTACAAGAACTACCATCGCCTGTTCCAATGCCATTGCCCGTACCTCTGGCACCACCACGCCGTATTCGCAACGAGCAAGTACCTATGCCGGTGCGTGAGCGTCAAGAACGGCAGGAGAGGCCTCGTACCACTGAGGACACATTCAAAAATCCAAAGGAAAAACAGCGTATCACCGAAGAGCCAGCGCCTGTACGCCGTAAACGTCGCGGCGGCCTTCCTCTACTCGCAGCAATGGCAATTCCAACGGCACTACTACTCTTGTTGCTTATGCCACGCGTTCTAGGCATAAGCTTCTTTCCGTCCGGCTTTCCTCTTTTTGGCACACTTCCCGTCGCGACTGTCTTTGTTACACCACAATCCAAGACACTGCAAGCGTCGTATGTGTTAACAGCGTCGCCAAAAACAAAGACACCCGACCTCGTGACACGTACAATTCCATCTCATATGTTGCAAAGTGTCGCTAATGGGAATCAAACTGTGCCAACAACAGGTACGAAGTCAATTCCCGGCGTACAGGCACATGGTACTATTGAGTTTTCTAATAGCGGGAATACCCAGGTGGTTGTGAATCCAACCACGTTGACTTCAAATGCAGGTGTACGCGTACAATTAACGCAAGCTGTTTCTATACCCCCACAGCAAGACGGGAAAGATGGCAAAGCTACTGGTCTCGCCGTTGCTGTCAATACAGGAGCTAGTGGTAATATTGCCGCTCACACGCTTGATGGTACCTGTTGTGGTAATGGTGTACAGGCAAAGAACAACAACGCCTTTTCTGGCGGTACAGATGCACAGGTACTGCATATTGTTGCGCAGGCCGACCTGGATAATGCACAAAATATGCTTCGACCAAAACTGCAACAGCAAGTTGCGCAAAATTTAGCGCATCAACTTCTTTTTTTTTATTATACGGCTTGCTAAGAGATCTACACCTCAACAGTGACCTCCAGCGATACAGTAGGAACACAGGTAGATTCGGTGCAGGTGCAGGTGCAGGTGACGGGACGCATCCCTTCATATAGTCGAAGCGTACTGAATTCGGTGGCGGGACAACTTTTAGCAAAGCAGGCACTTACTCTCGGAGCTGGCTATCGTTTACAAGGTACACCGTCCGTCTCTCCACCACATGTCGACGTACAAGGAAAAGATGGTCTTATCTACTTGAACGTCACTGTTCATGGTACGTGGTCTTATGCTTTTACCAGTGAGCAAGAAAGTCAATGGCGTCAAAACATAAAAGGGGCCACTCCTGCTGCTGCTATTGCCTACTTACAAGCGCAGGAGGGTATAGCAGGTGTACAAACACACTTACCCTTTCAAGCGGACCATTTTCCCACAAACACGAACGATATCACCATAACGATTGTTGGTGATAACTAAAGAGTATAATTATCCTGTGAGCACTATGCTATACTATCGTAGAAGCGATTTAATGCTATATGATTGCTTGTAGGGACCGATTTATCACGTCCTTCTCAGCAATTATGCGCTTATAAGGACGCGATAAATTGATCTCTACGGGGTAATGTATATAAGGAAAAATGAAGTGCAAAAGAAAACGATGCCTGAAATAAACGGTCTACACTACTACGACTCCATCATAGAGGCTATAGGGGGTACACCGCTTGTTCCTCTTCACCGGGTTGCCAGCGATGTCGCGCCACTCGTCCTGGCGAAAATGGAGATGTTCAACCCAGGTGGTAGCGTAAAGGACCGCATTGGCCCTGCAATGATTGATTTTTTAGAGCAAAGAGGTCTCTTGCGCTCTGGTGGCACAATTGTTGAGCCAACGAGCGGCAATACAGGTCATGGATTGGCGATAGCCGCCGCCATTAAAGGCTATCACTGTATTTTTGTTATGACCGACAAGGCGAGCGAAGAGAAGCGCAGCCTGCTACGTGCCTATGGTGCGGAAGTTGTGATTTGTCCGAGCAGCGTCGACCACACTTCGCCCGAATACTACAAAAATGTCGCTCACCGGTTAGCTGATGAAATTCCAGGTGCCGTTTGTCCCGATCAGTACTCTAATCCCGCGAATCCGGCGAAGCACTATGCAACCACAGGTCCTGAGATATGGCACGATACGGATGGTCGTATTACAGCGTTTGTCGCGGGCATCGGCACTGGTGGCACGATCTCTGGTACTGCTCGCTTTCTCAAGGAAAAGAATCCAGCAATCAAAGTTATCGGTGCCGATCCTCCTGGCTCGGTCTATTCTGGTGATACGCCTAAGCCTTATAAGGTTGAGGGCATCGGTATGGATAGCTATCCAGCAAACTACGACCCGGCACTTGTTGACGAGTTTGTGCGCGTGGATGATCGTACCTCGTTCTACTGGGCACGTCGTCTTGCGCGTGAAGACGGTATTCTCACCGGCGGCTCCGGCGGCACGGCATTGGCTGCGGCACTAACATACGCTCGTCAATTAACCCCGAACGATATCGTCGTTGTCCTGCTCCCTGATACTGGGCGCGGCTATCTCACTAAAGTATTTAACGATACGTGGATGCGCGAGAACAATATGCTTGTGCAGACCGAGACCAGCCAACCTACGTTGCGCGATGTTCTCACCTATCGTCGCAGCAATTCTCGTAGTATGCCACTTGTTGTAAGCGTAACACCAAGCGATACGGTGGCCGATGCTGTAGAGCTATTGCGTCGCTATGGCATCAGTCAGACACCTGTTATGGAACATGGCCACGTTGTTGGTAGCCTAACCGAGGACTTATTGCTGCGCCGACTCGCCACTGGCGAGTCGCTGACATCTATCACCGTCGGCGAGGTGCAGGGACCGCCATTTCCCTATCTTGAGGCCGATGCACCCGCTCGTGAAGCGTATACTCTGTTCGGGAGTGGTCAATCGGCAGTAGCGATTATGAACGACGGTACTCTGGAAGGCATTGTCACGAAGAGCGACCTGTTAGAGTTCTGGGCGCATACTCGTAGCCCTCAGGAAGAAAAAGTAAAGACAAGCTAGGTGGAGAACGTACATAAAGAGAACGCAAGCACAACGCACCGTGCCACGTACATAATCGGTGACATTCATGGTCAGTTCAAAAAACTGACCATGGTGCTACAACACGCGGGCTTGCTTCGGCAAAATCTCTCCTGGAGTGGAGGCAACGCGACCTTATGGTTTCTCGGCGACTACTTTGATCGAGGTCCAGATGGCATCGCGGTGATCGACCTGATAATACGTTTGCAACACGAGGCACAGGACGCGGGGGGGTCTGTCCATGCACTCCTCGGCAACCATGAAACACTTTTGCTTGCTGCTTATCGTTTCGGCAGACGTTCAACCGGACTGGGAAGTAATTTCATTTCAAGATGGAAACACAATGGGGGAAATCCAAAAGACCTGAAAAAACTGACCATGCACCACCTGGAATGGCTTGCCGCCTTGCCGCCCATGGCCTTAAGCGAAGATACTCTCCTCGTTCATGCCGACGCCTCACTCTATATCAAGTACGGACGTTCCATCGAAGAGGTCAACGCATCCTTCAAGAAAATTCTGAGCAGAAGCGATACTTTGACATGGGAGGAACTGCTGGACGACTTTGCGCGCCGTGGTGCGTTCAGCCATACGCTTGGTGGTGACGAGATTT
>CAXTUE010000173.1:5866-8877 GCA_964247355.1 uncultured Ktedonobacteraceae bacterium
ATGGCCACACTCCCATTTACTTCATGCGAGGCATCAAACCAAAGCAAGTGACAGAGGCATGGACCTACGCCAACGGCCTCTGCACCAACGTAGATGGTGGTATGTTTGCTGGTGGTCCAGGGTTTGTGTATCAACTGGAATGATCTACGCTCGCTTCTGCAACAACAATGCCTTCAGCCTCACATCTAAGTCGGTACCATTGTTGTTCAAAGATACTATCCATGCTCTCGATATTCATCTCACGCAGCCGTCTCTTTCCAAGCCGTCTATCAAACTTAGCCCAGGCTCTAATCAAAACGTCATCATTGCATAGAGCCTCGTCAATGGGAAGCGAAACGTATGTTTCCAAAGCCGCGAGAAGATGGTGTGTTGCATACACGCCGCCTTGCTCAAGAAGCATTCCAGCAGAATCTATATGCTTAAGATACGCAAATTGTTCTTTTGCATCATCTTTGTTCTCTTCATTTAAAAGTAAAAGCGATGCAATACGTTTTTGTTCGTTCCAGTACTTAATTGCAGAGAATGTAGCTATCTCTTCTTTATTCCATGTGACCCATGCTCTAGTCATGAAATAGGTATCGCCTGAGCCATATCGTGTAAGATGTACCTGTACATGTGCTCGTACTGCGTCGGCTAAAAGATTCTCAACTGTCTTTTTGAGTTTACTCCAAATCATACTTTTGTTATCTCTATCGCTCTTTTTCTGAGCTTTCTCTCACAAGGAATGTGACAATTTGCTCCACGAAATCATATGGGAGAGGTTTCGCTAATGGAAACTGGATCGTTCCCCTTGCTCTTTTATAGTGCGAAAGTTCTTGCTGGAAAGCTTCATCTCCTGCTGGTATTGGGTAGAAGGAGATATGGTGTTTCCAGCCAGCGAAGAACACCAGATGTTTGCCATTGAGGTCGAAGGTGGGTATCCCATAGCTGATTGTCTCTGTGGCTTCAGGTACTGCTTTGTGTATGGTCAGTCTCACGTTTTCAAGGGCAGCCTGAGTTGCGGCTGGAAAGCTGGAGATGTATTCGTCAATCGTCGTGACGTGCCTTTTGTCTGTCATCTGGTGCTCTCCTCGTTTCCCAGGCTCCCCTGTCTTCTGATTTAATAACTCAACCTACGATAGCTGCCCACAACACTGCCGGAACCTTCCAGAGTGACGGATACGCCTCAAGGTCTACAAGCTTTGGAAACACCTTTGCAGCCGTTTTGCTACGTGTCGCAAACCACGGGGGAGTAGGCACACTTTTGAATGGAGCGCGTAGAACACTCTTCTGTGGTTGCGAGAACATCAGCGTGTTGTGTACCACGCCGTTGCCCGATTGAATGTCGTTGATGCTGTGACCTGGAAACGCGCCCCATGTCGTTGAGCAAAGCGCGAAACTTGTGCCAGCCCAGTAGTTGACGCCAATCGAGCCGTAGCGCAGATTTGTTACCGCTCGCTCCACCGCCGCCGCAATCGCCGGGTCTTTGAGCGAGGTTGGATGTACAATAATCGTCGCGTTCAACGATCCCCATATGCTATTATTTGCGAACTCGACCGCTTTATCAATATACTCGACAACCGAGGCCGCTTCGAGTGTGGTTTCGGCGAACAGACCACAAAACGCTTCTGTAGTAAAGCATACATCATTCGTGTTGTGGGCATCGACATCGGTAATCAGCGTCCACGGCAGTTCTTGCTCGTTTGCCGTGCCGATTTGTTCGGCGTCGGGATGTTGCGCGACAAACATTTTCTGACGATCCTGCGCCCCTGGATAATAGGAGACGCGCGTCGGAACTTTTTTGAGCACGTCTTTTGTTTTTTGTAGCAACTGACTGCGCTGTTCCCACGACTCATGCTCAATCACGACACGCGTCGCATTGCAGTTAAAGCCCGCGTTATTTGTGAGCATCGACACAATATGTTCGGCTTGATAAGCGAGATCGCTCTTGCTCCACGGACCCGGCACGACAATTACAGGACTCACATTTCCCAGTTCACCTGTAATACGCTTCGTCAAAACAGGATTATTCTGCGCCTTGCGTGTCGCTCCTTCACTACCCGTGCCAAAGACAATCGCATCAAAGGTCTTATCGGAACCCGTGATATGTATCTCATCAACATCGGGATGGTTGCAAAGATAGGCACCCTCTGCCGCTCCACCATAGGTGATGCGTAAGAAGCCCTTCTCAATGAGCGCGCGAAATGCCCCTTCCATCAATGGCCCAAGATACGCATTCACCGGATTCATCTTGATAACCACAACCTGATCTTCGACAAACAGTTTATAGAAGATATCCATTGGTCCGATACTCGCCACATTGCCCGCGCCAAGCACCAGTGCGACCTTGCCTGGATGGGTCGTATCTCGATACATCACTGCCTGTGTCTTCGGCAACGCTTGTGCCGTTACTCCTGGCTCCATCCAGATTTCTGCCGTAACGCCGCCAAAGAAGATGCTATCATTTGTCGTAAGCGGAAAAACTGGCGCGACAACCTGCCCATTGGAGAGCGTCTTGACTTCGCCCGGAATATGCGGATGCCCATCGGTTTCAATATCCAGTAGCGATTGCCGTAATTGGCGTAGATTCTTCACCACGGGATAGGTTCCCGCCAACCATTCCTCGCCCGGCCTATCTTCCGGCACACCTTTGGCCTTCAAGCCTGCCACAACCCAGTGTGGAGCAATTGCGACGAAATCTCGTATTAATTCGTCAATCAACGCGATACGCTCACGCAATGTAAACGCAACCCACGCTTGCTTGTGTTCCTGCAGCACCTGTACTGCCGCATCCATCTCTTCATGCGTCGAGCTTGCAACGCTCCCCGCAACCGTAGGAAATTGTGGTGCTCCCTGTCGTGTACTTACAGACATAAATATACCTCCATTGAGAATAATGGCTTCTTTGCACAAGAATTTCTTATGTAGACCTATTAATAAATAGTACCACGCAACTATAAGCTATTACAAGCTATATATGTTTCGTTGCAATCGTGGATAATACCATTCATAGGCTAGCAATTCACGCCGGT
>CAXTUE010000174.1:0-5928 GCA_964247355.1 uncultured Ktedonobacteraceae bacterium
GTCCCTCCCCAATACATTTCTTGAGAAAGATGCAATTCGGGAAAAGCAAAAAGCCATGAGCACAAGCAAAAGGGACGAGAAGCATCCACTTCTCGTCCCTTTTGCTTGTGCGAAGTTACCCTAAGCTCGTAGATAACACTAATCTTTTCCCCACCACCCTAGGCGAGTTCGTTAATGACTTCGCGTGCGCGATTGAGTGCTTCGCGGCGTACGTAGTAGTAGGCCCATAAGCCTTTTTTGCGGCAGTCTACGAGGCCGGCATCGCGTAAAATACGTAGATGATGCGAGATAGTAGGTTGCTCTAATGTGAAGCTTTCTACAATCTCGAAGACGCAGACCTCGCCCTCGTGACGACTGAGTAGGCTTAAAATACGGAGACGTGTCGGGTCTGCCAATGCCTTGAGCAGACGTGCCTGTGTAACAGCCTCGTCCTCGTTTAGAGTAGGCGCGAACTTTGGTGCGATGCTGACAAAACCTGCTTGTCGGCTCAGCACACCCACTGCAGTTGCAGATGATGCAACGGGTGCCATTGTTGATGTTGTTCTTTGAGTATTGCCCTGATGTATCGATGTCATTTTCTTCTCCTTCCATCCTCCCAACCGGATGCTCACCACGATATATTTAGGGTAGCTTTCGCTTCAGACCTCATCTCGTGAGGTCTTATTCTCATTATACAAACACATGCAAATGTAAAGTTTAAACATAGGACATATAGGGAAGAAGGTACTACGAGCCGAGACTTGCAGTACCTTCTTCCCTATATGTCCTATTTAAGAGCGTTTTTCTTCGGGCCGAATACGCAGGTGTAGTTCCTGCAATTGCTTCTCTTCTACGGGGGAAGGAGCGTTCATCAGGAGGTCCATCGCGGCCTGTGTTTTGGGGAATGCAATGACTTCTCGGATGTTGTCTTCATCGGCAAGCAGCATCACGAGACGATCAATGCCCAGAGCAATGCCACCGTGAGGTGGAGCGCCATATTCAAAAGCTTCCAGCATGTGCCCGAATTGCTCTTTTATCTGCTCATCATCCATTTTCATGAGCGCGAATACTTTGTGCTGAATGTTTGCCACGTTGATACGCACACTACCGCCACCGACCTCATAGCCATTGCAAATGATATCGTATTGTTTGGCGCGGATGTGTAGTGGGTCTGTATCCAATCGGCTGATGTGCGACTCATCCATGCCTGAGAACGGGTTGTGTTCCGCGTCATAACGCTGCAAGTCTTCGTCATAATGGAACAGAGGAAAGTCAACCACCCAGCAGAGAGCCATTTCGTTAGGGTCGATCAAGTTCAGACGATCCGCTAGTTTGACGCGTAACCGGAACAGCACGTCGTTACAGACTTTTGCGCTATCGGCGACAAAGAGTAGCAGGTCTCCGTGCTGGCCTTCGAGACGACCAATGATGGCCTGCACCTCCTCGGTAGACATAAATTTGGTCAACGGCGATTTGATTTCGCCGGATGGACCGATGGCGAGCGAGACAAGTCCTTTCGCGCCGAGTGTACGCGCGAATTCTGTCAGTTCGTCAACTTCTTTGCGCGAATAGCTGCCCGCACTGGGAACACGAATACCTTTTACCATGCCCTGATGTGCAAGGGCATTCTTAAAGACGCTAAATGTGCCAGCCGATGCAAGGTCAGATACTTCCACAAGTGGCAAACCGAAGCGCAGGTCGGGATGATCGGTGCCATAGCGGGCCATTGCCTGCTCGTAGCTGATATGAGGAAAAGGACGCTCTTTAATATGCTTGCTGGTTGTCTTCTCGATCAGATGAATAAGCAGTTCCTCGATTAATGACATGACATCTCGCTCTGAGACAAAGGTCATTTCCAGGTCAAGCTGTGTAAATTCTGGTTGGCGATCTGAGCGTTGGTCTTCGTCGCGGAAACAACGAGCGATTTGGAAGTAGCGGTCTAGGCCAGCGACCATCAATAACTGCTTAAGTTGTTGTGGAGATTGCGGCAATGCGTAAAACTCGCCAGAGTAGAGACGGCTGGGAACGAGATAGTCGCGAGCACCCTCTGGAGTGCTTTTCATGAGAATAGGTGTTTCTATCTCCAGAAAGCCGCGATCATCGAGAAAGTCACGCATTTCCTTCACGACGCGGTGACGCCGAATGATATTGTCACGCATGCGTGGACGGCGCAGATCGAGATAGCGATATTTCAAGCGCAGCGACTCATCGGGCTGTATGGCATCGCTATTGATAGGGAAAGGAGTGGTACGGGAAGGATTGAGTATCGTAACCTCTTGTGCAGCGATCTCGATGGTCCCCGTGCTTAGTTGTGGATTTTCAGTACCAGCTAAGCGATGAACAACGGTTCCCGTTACCTGAACGACATATTCGGAACGAAGTTCAGATGCAGCGTGATGTGCTTCTGGCGAACGTTCGGGGTCGCAAATAACCTGTGTCAGACCATAACGATCACGGATATCGAGAAAAATCAGGCCGCCATGGTCGCGGCGTCGGTTGATCCAGCCAGCAATTGTTACTTTCTGGCCCACGAAATTGTTATTGAGTTCGCCACATGTATGTGTGCGGTAATAAACCTCAAGACTCACTAGAATGGCTGCCTTTCAACACGTATTTACACGTATTATTGCTGCACTTGCATGCAGTACACCGCATGTAGACCAGCTACATGTGTGGCCCTCGCAGGGCAAGGAACCGCTCGTAGATGTTGACCGCACTATTCTCATCACGGTCCATCACCAAGCAGCAGTTCTCACAGCGATACGTTCTCTTCCACAATGGCATGGCTTGCTTTTGCTTACACACATGACATGTTTTCGAGGTATCGCGTTCACTTATACTATGTAGTTCTTTCCCATACAACAGACACTTATACTCAAGCATCTGCACAAAGCTGTACAGACTCCAATCATTATACACCAAACGGTTGCGAATGCGCCGCTTGGTGTGCTCTTTAGGAGTTTCGTTCTCGTGCTTGTGTATGACCATCTGCCGTTGGGAAAGCTCACCGATGACCACAGCTCTTTCAGCCAATGTGTCGGCGATGAGATGGGAGGCTTTGTGCAGACAGTCTCGTTGTTTGTTGCGCTTCTGTTCCGAGACGCGCCTGTAGACGTTTGAGAGATACAAGTAACGGCGTGACTTTTTCTTGCATCTATCGCGCTTAGAACGAATCTTATCCAATTGCTTGTTGTACCAGCGATAGCCCTTGAAACCGCCGATGTGGTAGAACCTCCCTGTATCTGTATATCCTACCGCTAACGTCTTGATGCCTAAATCAAAGGCCACAATGCCTTCACGAGACACTTGTTCTTTGCATTCCTCATAGACAAACGAACAGTAGTAGTTCCCTCGTGCATCGCGTGAGACGGCTACCTCGCGAAAGTGTTCAGGCGGGTCCTCGGTCAGATGCGCCACAATATTCGGGTAGCGTTTCGGTCCCCAATTGTGCCCCCCGCCCGTAGGCAAAATGAGCGTGTTCCCTTGCACTTCTAGGTACATCGCAGGATAGCATAAGGTAAAGAACTGATGACGTGGCTTGAAGCGTGGAAACCCTAGCTTCTTGCTTCCTTCGGCGACTCGCTTAAAGAAAGCTTGCAGTGCTTTGTCGAGGCGAAAGTAGACCTCAGCTAACAGCTTACCATAGACAAAGCGCAGGTCAGGGTCATACGCTTTGCTCTCTTTAAGCGACTTTTTCGCGTTCTTTAGGTTCCAGCGTTCGCCATCGCGCAATTTCATGACCCACCAATTGTAGAGTCCACGGCATTTACCTTGCATGAACTCCAACGCTTCGGCATCCTGTTCGCTGACTTCAATTTTGATTTTCTTACTGAGAAGCATGCCACTTGTCCTCTTTTTCTAAGGCATGCACCCGAAATGCTTTCGGGTGCATGCAAACTCATTAGGACGCGGTTTGTATGCTAAACTGTTGAGCGGCGAGACTGCGCGGATTGATGCGACACACGTAACCAAGCAGACGAATACTTTCCTCTTCAATGATATGCTGTTCTTGAGCCGTCCAGGGGAAGAGACGCCCACTCAACTCACCCAAAATGCACCCGATACAAAAGCGAACAGTCCGTTCAGCATCCTGGTAAGTATCATATTCCTGTGCTAACTCACGGAACCATTCGAGCAGACGGTCCTCTGTCCACTGCCATTCCTGTTCTGTGTCTGCCTCTGTAAAGTAAAACTCTCTTCCAGCCCTGTATCCTCGTTTGACCTCTTCGTCACGAAGTGTCACGAGCGTCGAGATATCGGGTCGAATTGTTCCACAAGAAGACAGCACACCGCCGTGAATCTCTCCCAGCGTCAATCCGAGATGGGCATAGAGATGCTTCTGATTTAGACCGTCGAAGGAATGCAAGGTGTCTTGCATTCGCATGAATGCATCTACTAGGTATAGGTCGTTTAAGTGGAGACGGTGTTCACGGGTTTCGTAGAGGGAACGGGCGAGACCATAATCATACTGCTCACGAAAGACCTCTCGATGGATAGTGAGTAAAGGGAAAATGTGGAGGCGATGTACCGCCTCAAGACGTGGTGTTGCCATAACTTGAACTCCTGGGTTGACAACGGACCCTTCCACAGGCATAATGCCTGAGAGGGTCTAGGTACGCTTCACATCGACTAGACCTTCACCGCTGGCGAGTGTGTTCCAGCACACTTGTCAGCATGCACATCAGAAACTCCTGAATGCTCTCACTCACCGACGTTCCAATCAAAATCGTCAATAGTGAGTTCAGGAAGTCCCTCTTGAGTTCTCACAGAGTTCAAGGCTTTCAATAGTGCGTAGGCAGTTAATAGACGGATTGGCCGACCTTTCTCTGCCTCGACAATGGTTGGCTTCGAGACCCCTGAGAGATCCGAGAGTGCTTGTTGGGACAAACCTAAGCTTGCCCTAACGCGTTTCAACTTTACCATAGACATACGAAGCCTCTTTAAGCTGCCTTATTATATCTGGCATTATCTAAAGTTTACCATAGCTGTTTAAGATATGTCAATCCTTGTGAGCAAATCGAAATAAAAAGAGACAAGAAAGCACTCTTTATCAGAGAATTCAATAGATATCTGTTTTTAAAGGCCGGTGTCTAGCGTGTATCAGGAGGAGCAGTTGTTGGTTTGTGACATATCGACGGTCACGAGTGTACGCGCGTCAGAGTTAGGGTCGTTTTGAGCAATGAAATAGACCGAAGGGACTTTCGGGTCTTGTACCAATCCCCTGACATTTGCAATGAGGCTGGGGGAAGCATATTGATGGTCGAGCTTCATCATCACAGAAGTTGTCGAGTTAGCAGCATTCTTGCCAACCTCAAAGTCGAGCATACGGTGATTGGTAGCATCATCCACGATATAGAGATGTGGAGTATTGCCTATCGCGCCTGCCACCAGAAACTTTGCGCCCAGCAGTTGTAATGCCTGCAGCGACTGTGCTTGAGCATTGGTTGGCACAGGTAAGCGCGTAGAGGGAGTAAAGGTACTTGCACTAAATGGAAGAGGTGTTGCAATGCTTTGAGGAACAGAAACAGCGACTGGTAGTTCCTGCCCACCGCCCATGAAGATCAAGCTTTGCACGGTTCCATCTTTGGTCAACAGGAAGAGTTGATGATTGGGAAACGCAGCAATGCTGGCAATCTGTTTAGTGGAGAGCGTCGCGCTATTTTTGGGAGATGCAGATGTAAGTTTGTTTTTGTTATCTACGGTGTAATAAAGAATTGTAGCAGAAGTCGGTGCATTTTCAGAGGTCAGAACGACGTAAACGTCGGGACCCCATGCCGTCAATAGTTGTGGCGTACTGTCCTTTGCATTGGTCATATCAATTGCTAGAGATGGAGTTGTTTGCTTCAACGTTCCTGAACCATCAGGAGTGAAGAGCAAAAGATTATAGGGTGCGGAAAAGCCGTTTTGCGCAACTGTACCGGTTATCGCAAGAAGACGCGTACCGTCGCT
>CAXTUE010000174.1:5938-8875 GCA_964247355.1 uncultured Ktedonobacteraceae bacterium
ATGCACTATCTTTGTATTATCAAGTGCCAGAGACGTGCTTTGTAGTGTTTTATTTTGAGTGAGTTGATAGAGATTGTTGTCATCGCCTAGCACGTAAGAGAAGAGTTTCGTGCCGTTGTCGCCTTGAACAGTGGCAATGCCCGTCGTATTTATGCCACCGCTATTGACAGGCGTGGTGAGAGTACCAGTACAAGGCAGAGCAGTTATCATTGATTGTGTATTGTAGCCTATGATAGCCGATTTCACTTCATCCGTAAATTTGCCCCGTAGCAATCCCTGCACCTGTGTTTTTTGTGCATCGGTTAAATTGTTGCCCTGTAAAGTCAGTAAGATGGATTGCGCTGTCGAGAGATGTTGCAAGGCTTGACCTGGATTATTGCTCTGAATGTCACTTTGCCCTTGTGTGATAAGTGCTTGTGCTTTCTTCATGGATCCATCAAAGTCTACCGGACTATTGATATGTAGGAAATAGTAAATACCAGTACCCACAGCAGTGACGAGCAACAGGATAAACAGGATAAGTGTCGGATAGAGTAAGCGACGTCCAGGCTTGCGGCCCAAAAATTGTAGCGCAGGCTGTGGAGCGGTATCGCTTTCAGAGGGATGTGTAACTCCGTTGTCGAGTAAGGGTGAAGTAGCAACGCGACCATTTCGGCCAGCGAGAGCGAACTCTGGCGTATGTGCATCAGTAAGCGTTGGCTGATTAGCGATGTCATGTCCATTGCGGCGGAGAAGCGGGGGTTCCCAACCAACCTCCTGAACACGAACGACAATGGCGGTGATATTGTCAGGGCCACCATTATCGTTGGCACGTTCTACAAGATGATAGACGCTCTCCTGCGGAACGTACTGGTTCACGATTGCAAGAATGTCGTCCTCGGTTACAAAACCAGAGAGGCCATCACTACAGAGAACAAAGGAATCACCTTCCTCTAGTTCCTCCGCGAAGATGTCTACCTCAACATCTGATTGTGTGCCCAAGCAACGTGTAATAACATTGCGTTGCGCATGTGAGCGCGCTTGCTCTTCAGTGAGAAGACCAGCGCGGACCTGCTCCGCAACCCATGAATGGTCTTGCGAAATTTGTTTCACCTGCCCTTTGCGAACAAGGTACGTGCGGCTATCGCCAACATTTGCGATATATGCAGTGCCGCCACGTAGTACGCCAGCGACGCAGGTTGTACCCATGCCACTGCGCAACATATTTTCTGCAGCTCGCTGGTGAATGAGCGTGTTCGCGCGTTTGATGGAGTGTACGAGTGAGGTAACGATATCATCATCGTCCTCTTGATAGTAGGCATAACTCACGGTATCGACCGCGATCTCGCTTGCTACTTCACCGGCTGCGTGTCCACCCATGCCGTCAGCAACGATGAAGAGAGCACCTTTTTTCATCATCACCTGCGGGTCTTTTGGAATGACATAGGCCATATTATCTTCGTTGTGAGGACGTTTGCGGCCAACATCCGTTAGTTGCGCAACATCGAGCCGGAGTTGTTTGGACAACACGCTATCTCCCGTACTTGATAAAAATCAGACAGTCGCCGGAACTTCAAGCTATAATACACTGACGCAGAGAAAAACGCAATGCACCGGTCATTTCGGGCATTGATAGCCCTTCTCTCTTACTGTACTTCTTGTCCAAGAGTATACTCTTTCAGTTCCTAGCATGCAAGCCACTTGCCTGTGGGTACTAGAAAGCAAGAGCAAAGGTAGAACAATGACACTTGAACATGACACACACTTCTTCTCAACTATCGACGAAGCTGCCTCTTCCCTCGTCGAGGATTTCCACTCCATTGTAGCCCAACTTGCTATACAAGAGGAAGACGAACTCGCTTCCTACATACGTTCTTTGCTACAACAGTATGGATTTCTACCTCAATTTAGAGGCGAGCATATAATTTGTGAAACGAATGCTATAAAGGGAACGAAGACGCTCCTCCTTTTTAGCAGTTGTCCTCCCCAGAAGAACGTCTTCGCTCGTTGGGAGGCACTGGTTACACGCCTTCTGACATTCGCATTATATCACAAGACTATAGGAAGCATACCAATAAAGATTGTCTGGCTCATTGATTTTGGAGTGCACGGCAAGGAAGATGAAAAACCGCAGTGGCTGGCAAGTCACGCGGCCGTGATGCAAGCAGACGGTTGCCTGTATGATATCGAGTATGAAGCGACTTTACCTGTTCCTTGTTTAGCATTAGGAACGAAAGGCTTGCTGCGAATAGAGGTCGGAGTGAAGACGGCTTCTTCCGAGCAACACGTTTCCCACGGAGCAATTTTGCCGAATGCGGCATGGAGGCTTACATGGGCCTTGAATAGTTTAAAGGATGCGCGTGAGGATATACAGATCGAGGGTTTCTATGACACGTTGGTACCGATAGAGGACGAGGAGATAGCGTTGTTACAAGCCATGCTTCCTCACGAACGAGCACTTAAAGAGAGGCTCAATGTAGATGAGTTTTTGTTGCAGTTGCAGGGTTTTCAGCTCTATTATACCTACCTGCTCCTTCCTACGTGTACTATTACAAGTATGCATAGCGGGTATACAGCAGCGTCTTCACAGACACTACCATCCACAGCATATGCAAGCATTGATATACAGATCGTGCCTGAGCAAGAACCGGAGGATATTCTTTATAAGCTCCGCAAGCATCTTGACGCGCGGGGGTTTCAGGATGTGTATGTAAAGGTTTTAGCACGAAGAAGGCCGCAACATACTCTGCTACGCGAAGATTTTGTCAAAGGAGTATACGAGAGTGCGTCTATGCTTTATAGAGATGACCTAAGCGTTTTACCTCTATTGCCTTCCTCAGAGGCATACTACCCGTTGCAGTCGTTGCTGAATATACCTGTAGTATACGCTCAACTTACTTATATGAGGAATGAGCTTTACGAACATGATACAGTAGCTAGTGAAGCAAGATTATGGAC
>CAXTUE010000175.1:0-8814 GCA_964247355.1 uncultured Ktedonobacteraceae bacterium
CTTGCATACATTGCTACTTCGTTAAAATATACCTCACCGTAATCCTCAGCAAGTTTATATAAGTCAATAGTGGCATTTCCTTCTGTTATGACTTGCTGAACAGCTTGATTTATAGATGCATAAATATTAGGAACCTGTTCCTCAATATAAGCTTGTGTATATTCTCGTGAGCCAAGCACACCAAGCACACCGCCTATAGCGTAGGCTAACCAAGTCTTACCTGAATTGTTCGGTCCGATAAAGATAGTGAGAGGTTTGAGGTCGATAGAGGCTTCTTTCAGCACACCAAGATTGCGAACTGTTATCCTCATATGAATGACTCCCTGTTACATTCTGCTTTCTGTTATTATTTCATCTATCAGTATAGCAGATAAAGGGAAGAGTTTCTTCGTTCAAAACAGAAGGGTAGATGCACCAAATTTGGTGCATCTACCCTTCTGTTTTGAACGAAGAATTTTATTTTGTAACTTCAACCGATATCTCCAATGTCTGGCCGCTTCTAATGCCACCTTCGCCAGCAGCGACTTTGAGCACGTCCTGGGCGACACGTTCTGGTGACAGCAGTTTAGCGGAATCGGTGGCACCGAATAGTATTTTGTACAAATCGGTGTTGATACCGTGGGGGCAGACGGTGTAGACTTGCACACCATGTCTTCTGACTTCTTTTGATAGAGCTTCGGAGAAGGCGATGATGCCTGCTTTTGTGGCACTGTAGACGGCGAGGTTGGGATAGCCGTTGCGGGCGAGCGCGGCTGAGATGTTGATGATGACGCCGGATTTACGCTCGATCATGCCGGGGAGGAAGGTTTGCGTGACCTGGAACATACCATGCAGGTTGGTGCCCGTCATATGTTGCCACTCTTCTTGAGATACCTCTGTCATCGGTTTTAGAGTGGCAACGGCGGCATTATTGATGATTACGTCGACGCGTCCATAGGTGACGCCAACCTCCATTGCTAGTGCCTGTATCGCGCTAGCGTCTGAGATATTGGCGGAGACGGCAAGTGCCTCACCTCCGGCTGAAATAATTTCATCTTCCAGTTCTTCTAGTTGTGTTGTTGAACGTGCGACGAGCACAACTTTCGCGCCCTGCTGCGCAAAATTTTGCGCGATAACTTTACCCAGTCCGCGACTTGCGCCTGTGACCAGTACAACTTTGCCTTTGAAATCCATCGTCTTCTTTCCTCGCTTATCATACAGTTTTGGTCTATGACGCGATGAATAGAGAGATTGGGTAGTTACTATATAAAAGTTCATCCTTTGTACTGTACCTCTGGGATGAACGCCTATACACCCTCGTTGGCAATCGAGAACGTTTACAGGATTGTGGCTATGTTTCAGATGTCCTCCAACATGCTCGATTGCCGACGCGGGTGTAATGAATTAGACCCCTACAAGTTTCTCGAATTGGGCGATATCACTACGGATAATATCGAAGCTGGCTTGCCAGAAGGCTTCGGTGCGCAGGTCGATGCCGAACTGGGAGGCAAGGGTGGCGGCATCGGCGAGACCAGTTGATGAGAGCAGGTTGTCGTAGCCCTGTTTGAAGCTTTCGGGGTTCTGCTGGTAGCGCGCATAGAGGCCGAGGCCGAAGAGCAGACCGAACATGTAGGGATAGTTATAGTAGGAGCGACCAGTACTGTAGTAGTGGCCTTTGACGGCCCACATGTAGGGATGAAGCTGGGTTTCGTCGAGACCGTCGCCGTAGGTCTCGCGCTGCGTCTCTAGCATGGTTGCCTTGAATTCGTCGATGGATAGCTCACGGGCCTGGCGGCGGGCCAGCACGCGCTGCTCAAAGAGGAAGCGGCTGGTGATATCGACCACGACCTGACAGGCACCTGATATCGACTCCTCAAGGATGGAGATTTGCTCCTGGGAATTGGCATCTTTGAGCGCGGCATGGGTGATGATTGTTTCGCAGAAGATGCTGGCCGTTTCTGCTAGCGTCATAGGTAACGCACGTTGTAGGGGAGTGCGCTGGGCGAGATTAAGATTGTGATAGCCATGACCCAGTTCATGGGCGAGGGTGCTGACGCCACCGAAGACTGGCTTGAAGTTCGCGAAGACGCGCGATTCGTCGGCACGTAGCGGTGTGCAGTAGGCACCGTCACGTTTACCAGCGCGAGGCTCCGCGTCGATCCAGTGTTCGCGAAAGGCACGGGCGGCGAAATCCGAGAGGCGTTGTGAGTAGGTGCCGAACTGCTGGACAATGAAGGTTGAGGCTTCGTCGAAGGTCCATGTCTTATCGCTTGCGCCAACAGGGGCGAAGAGATCATACCATGCTAGACGAGGAATATTCAGGACACGTGCCTTTGCATGGAGATAGCGGCGAAAATCAGGAAATGAAGCGCGAGCGGCAGACATCATGGCATCGAGCGTTTGCTGGTCGATGCTACTATCGTAGAGGGCCTCCGCCAGTGGCGAGTCCCACTTACGATGCCGTGCCAGCACGTTGACCTCGCCCTTGATGCTGTTGAGTGCAGCGGCTAAGGGTAACGCGGCCTGCTCCCAACCGAGGAGTTCGGCTTCGTAAGCGCGACGGCGTACATCGCGGTCGGTATCGAAGGCAAGGTTGCGAATCTCGCTCATTGGCAGGTGTTGCGTCTGCCCGTTGATCTCAAGAGGAAGGCTTAGTTGTGAGGTGATATTGCCGTGGAGTTTGCTCCACGCGGAACCGCCGGTTGTATTGAGTTCAGAGGCCAGCATCTCCTCGGCGGGCGACATAAGATGCGTTGCTTCCGTTTTGGCCCTGCGTAGCGCATAGGCATGATCGTGTGCAACCGTTGATTGCGCAATCAAAGCCTCTACGTCAAGTGAGCCAATCCATGCGGTGAAGCGCGTGCTTAGTTGAGAGGAGAGCACGAGGGACTGGCGCAGTTCGCTCATTTTTGCCTGTGCAAGATCGTTGCGCGAGTCCGTGCTAACAATGCAGCTAATATACACGGCAACTGTGCGAATCACGTCAGCTACCTCATTATAGTGAGCAAGGATGGTCTCGAAAGTAGAAACGGTTGCAGCATTTACCACCAGAGTTGCTTGCTCCTTAATGTCGTGTACATCAAACAGTGTGCTGAGGTCGTTTATGCTGTTGACGACGTTCGTGAACGCTTGCGTAAATTCAGGGGACTCAAGGCCAGGATAAACAACGCTCATATCCCAATGGGGAAGTTTTTGTGCGGTGGTCATATTGTATGTTTCTCTCCTTAGTAGATGTTTTCAGGTATTGTAGCATCAATGGGAATGGGTAAAGGAGTATTAGAGGTATATTACTCACCTTTGCTAATGTCTCTATTCTCTTTTATAGAGTGGCGAAAAGATACATGTCAAAAACTTGTAACTTCACACACTTCAACGTATACTTGCTGGTAGAAGTAAAACAAGGTAAAAGGACATGCATGAGTCCGAGAACAAGTAGATTGGAAATCGTGGCAGATCAAAACATTGACCAGCCGATTATTGATCGGCTTCGAGTCGAGGGACATAGCGTCTTTTCTATACGAGAACAGGTTCCAGGGATTGATGATGAGCAGGTGCTTGCGCTCTCTGTGCAGCGCAATGCCTTGTTGTTAACGGAAGATAAGGGCTTTGGCAACCGCGTCTTCCTTCATAAGGTTCCGATACGAGGAGTTCTCTTGCTCAGAATTATTGATATCTCTTCGGGAAAAACAGCAGATCAGATTGCAATTCAAGTGGTTGATGTTGTCAGACAGTATGGGAGCAATTTACTCGGTCAGTTTACAGTCATTACTGACCGTGGCATACGGCAGCAACGCCTCCCTTGAGTTGGAGGAAGTACGATATGGATGAGAAGAAAGAAGGACACATATGCATCGGTATCTCTATGTTACAAAAAATCCTCGTATTGCAGAAGGCAAGCCGATTATTGCCGGAACACGAATTACGGTTGAAGGCATTGTCATCCGTCTTCGTCGTGGAGAGACTCCACAAAAGATTGCTCAGCACCTCGGACTGACGTTTGAGCAAGTCCAGGAAGCGGAACAATATGCCCTCGCTACATCGCTCGCCCTTCCTACACCTGAAGAAGATCAGGCAGATATAAACCGATGGTTTTATGGGCGATGAATGTGGTGGCAAGAGTCGTATCTTCGACAGTTTGGATCGTACACATAGCTATGTTACTGTCGAATAGAATAGGCAGATGCAAGCAGTGCTATCATTAGTAGTGGCAAAAACAGGGTTGATGCTTTATAATGTACGTCCACGCGAGCAACGATTATAACGAAGAGGAATTTGGGCGATGTTCCCCTTCATATGCATTATGGTAAACCTGCTTCTGGTAATGCTCTATTACTACCTACCAGATTATTCGTTGCATCATACAACTCAACCTGTACTGGCATTTCTACGTTTTGGTTTGTTACAAACAGAACTATCCCGTTCTCGACAGTATCTTCTAGTACAACACCATTGCTGCTTATCAAGCGTACAAGTGTAACACCAAGACCATGATCGCTTACATAACCAGCAGAGGAAAAATTGTTTTCGTCTCCCCCGCCTCCTAAGTTAATCCAAGGTTGGCTGCGAACTAGAATTTCTCTAGTCCAACCACCACCACTCACATGCCAAGTGCCTGCCGTATCTTGTCCCAAGTAAAAGTCACTATAGTAGTGTTGACCAGTTTCATCCTCAAATGTCACAGCATGAACCTGATGACCTGGAATAGTGCGTTCCTTAAGAAAGCGCACCGTTGCTACGTTTACTCGCGTTCCTTCACCATGAGTACTAAAGAAATCAGTGACAAGCTGTTTTGGTTCAAGTTGTGCCATAATATCGTACCTTCTTTCTTTAATATGGCTCGACTCTACTTCGATTATAACATTTGTTACTTTTTTGAGGATATGATGGATATGGTGAAGAGGTATATGTAATAGTTGTCTTTTAATACAAGAAAAAAAGCAATGACAAACTTATAATAAGAAAAAAGGCATTTCAAATTAATAGATACAGCAACGCATCGCACAGGTTCATCATGGCATCTCCTGCTCGAACAAAACTGCTATAGGCATACCGACGAAATCTCGTCAATGTGGTACAGTTCATGGTGGAACAGTCCTTTGTTTACACTTTTTTGCAGTAAACACACCGTACACCATCAGGTAGGTTTTGAAAAATGAGACTGCCTTTTTTCCTATCCCGTAGTCTAAACATCAAATAGTACAAGCGCGGGTATTATCCTATAAGGTATATAGGATGAATTATCGTGAGTCCTTATACATATCACTCACTTTATCCCAGAAATCGACAGGCTCAAGATAGTGCGGTCCTGACGTTTTTCCATCACCCTGTGGTGTTTCAGTTGTCCGACTCAAATTTTCGCCAAAGGGCTTTGCTGTATCCAAGATCGTGTAAATATTGGGATATGTCTTATCATGAGATATCTCATATGTATAATATTTTTCGCCCGTACCGATTATCTGATTGGGAGGATATTCAAGAACACTGAGAAAGGTGATAAAACTTTCACTCAGTCCAACGCCCCTTAAAAATCCTGCTTGAAGAGTTCCCCTCGACCTCATAATGGTATCTACGGCAAGTGACGAAGAGTTTTTGTGTCTAATTGTGTCCAAATTCTTGCACTCTCGAAGGTCGAGGTTTGCCAAAACTGTGCTTGCAAATAATGCATTCTTAAAGTCAGTTTTATTGAGAAGCGTTCCAATAAGGAGAGCTTCAGTGAGATTCGCGTTTGTAAGATTTGCTTGTGAAAGATTAGCATCACTCAAGTTCCCTCTTTGTAGGGTCGCATTTATCAGATTTGACCCAAAAAAGTTCGTGCCACTGAGATCAGCAAAGGCAAAATTCACGCCAGAGAGATTAGTTGAGGTGAAGTTAGCTCCTACGAAACTTTTATCCATGAAGTCAACATCACTGAGATCAGGAAGAAGATTGAGACTGTGATTTGCTTGTCGCCACATGTTCCACTGACTCACGCCTTGTAAAATCAATCGCTTATGCTCTTCATTAGCCATATTGCACTGCTCTTCTTTCTAATTTCATGGTAGAAAATATAAGACAGAACGCATTAAAGTACATCACTACGTAACATGATATCTCTTCTGCTCAAGCATTTCACACGAAAACACAGCGAAACTTCGTGACAAATAATTTTAGGAGAGAAGCATTTGCAGTTAGACAAAATGGCTATTTTGACGAAGCTATTCTAAATGGCATGCTTCATAAAACGATTATACTAAAGTATTCAATGTATATTTTCAAGCTACAAACATGTCTGACTACTCTATCACTAGGATAGCCAGACACATTGACCGTTGCTTGTTCTAGGAGTTAGAGGTTCACAAATGTGAACAGTCTGGACCAGAAGAGGCATTTAGGTTCATCTGTGTTAAGTAAACAGGCGAACTAGTGCCAAAGTAGGCATAACTACCTGATTGTATTGTGCAAGTATTAGCTGGCGGATTGTAGAAGTGTATCCAGTCAGGGCCAAGACGAGCATCTACCTCATCAACTGAATAAATTTTTACTCCTAGATACCCGTTACCTGAAAAGCAGAGATCACCTGTATAGTTGTAGTTATGTATCTCCAATACACGTAGTGAGCAGTCAGATTGGAAGGTATTGGGTCGAACAGAAGTACTACGTACTTTAGTACACGTAGTCGTATGCTGCGAGCCATCCAGGTGAACATTGATGACACTACACTTCTTCTGTAATGCAGCAAAATCAACTGAACTGGAAGGAGGTGATGCATGAGCATTGCCATTAAACAGCACAAGACAGGTTAATATGGCAAGAAGGAATACTGTTTTATGAAGCATAAGAAACTCTCCTTAACACTGAAAGCTAGACATCTATGGGCTTACTTATTAAGTTATTAGCAACTGAGACAGCACCTGCAGAGTAAGTTATCTTAACATTGACAACAGCCCTAATCGTATCTGGATGACTCCATTTATCATTTTGGAGCGTTCCAAACTTTGCACCAATTTCACGGTCTCGAGCTTGAGTAGTGCAGTTGTACTGTATAAAAGAGGGTTGTGGAAGCTGTCCATGTTGACCAATGAAAAGAATTTGTACGTAACAGCCATCTACAACCCCTTCAGGAGAAAGTGGCTGAAACGTAATGTATGCATTTCCATCAAGGGTACTACCGTTGAGGTCAATGCAAGAATAGCCCATAATATCACGTCGCTTGCTTGTCACAGTGTTACCACACCCACCTGTATTAGCTTGAGGACGAGCAGTGTGCATCGATGCAACTGTGTGTGCAGATACCCCTGTAGTGAAGGTGGCAAATAGAACCAAAGTCAATAGGAGAGCAAAAATGGGTTTGCGCATGTAACGTCCTTTCTCTGTTCACAAGGAACATTCCACATGCTATACTACGCATGCGGTAACAATCGCACATGATGCTCTGCTTCGGGTTCCAATCTTTGTCAGGGCATCATGCCATTTTTCTTACTACGAATACAGTAATTCGTATGGAATGCTTCTACCAAAGTTCCAATACTACTTGCTTCAATGCCTCCTTTCTTTTAGATAACTAAGGTTGTATCTCCATTGCCCAACCATCTCCACCTCTGTACGAAGAATACCTGAACGCCAATACATTTGTCATGTTTCTCCAAACTTATTTTTTCTACGCTTAGAAGCGTATAATTACATGTTGCATCTACGTTTCCAGACGTAGAACTTACACCTCTACTACCGCAAAGACAAGTACATGCGTGTTTGCAATATACTACTCAATATCTTCTAATGGTGAGAAGATGCCTTCCTGATAGGCTGCTAGTAGTGCATCGCGCTCACTATGAACACATAGTTTGGAGTAAATATTTTGCTTATGCGTACTGACTGTCCTGGGAGATATACTTAATGCCTCTGCAATCTCTTCTTTTGTTTTACAGCGACACATGAGAAGCAGAATATTTTGCTCTTGTTTCGTCAAAGGGCTGTGTACCTGATAATCGAGTTGTTGGTACTGGCCTTGCAACAAGGTTGTAACTTCACAACTATACAATAGCCAACCACATGTCTGAGCCAGCATATGAATCACGTTAAAAGGAAGTGCAGGAGAAGCAGGAGAGCAGCGCAACTCAAAACGTCGCTAGCCCGTATATATTGTATGTTCTACTCATTATATTCTTATTATTCTTGCCAAAAAACATTGATATAGATAACAAGCATGTCTTTAATTGTCAGCACGTTCACTATATGCTATATTGAGCACAAATTATAAAAAGACATCTGCTTTGGAAGGTTCAAATTATATGACATCATCTATACATCTACGACTGACTGCTGCTGATAAAAGTGACGTGGGAAAACAACGCGATCAAAATGAAGACTGTGCTTACAAACGCATAGAGTCATCAGAAGAGGGAGACCGGGGTCTCTTCATTGTTGCCGACGGTATGGGCGGCTATAAGGCTGGTGAGGTCGCGAGCAAGCTTGCGATAGAGACGATCAGCCAGAAGCTGGACACTTTCTTTAAGCCAATTGCCGATCAACCAACAATCAAGCTTGATTTAGCTGAGGTGAAAGACGCCAGCAAGAAACAAGCTCCCGCCACTGAAGAAAGTCCCAAGCAGAAGACGCGCAAGCTTAAAGAGACAGCCGTTTCGTTCGCTGTTGAGGACCAATTAAAGACGGCCATCCAACAGGCAAACACGGCGATTATCCGCTACGGCGAGAAACAGAGTGCGGCACGTGGTTTGGGCAGCACAGTAACCGCCGCCCTTGTGCAGAACGACAACGCCTATATTGCTAACGTTGGCGATAGTCGTACGTATCTGCTACGAGAGGGCAAACTTACTCCTGTAACGCGCGACCATTCTT
>CAXTUE010000176.1:0-8801 GCA_964247355.1 uncultured Ktedonobacteraceae bacterium
GTACCTCAATAAACCCCCTCCGTCGTCCCCTCCCACATCTCGACATGTTTTTTTTTATTGGGGTCCCTACCAACACTTCTCCTGAGTGAGAAAGATATGATTCGGGGAAACCAAAAAGCCCTCATAGAGAAACATGACATAGGATGTCACCTATTTTCTTATACAATAATTATTGAAGCTGTCACGAAAGAAATATTTTAGCAGCAATAAGGAGGAAATTATGAAATTTGGATTTGTCATTCCTGGTGGAGACGTTGAAACGCTGCTCCAAATAGCTCAGGAAATTGAGGCGTACGGTTGGGACGGCGTCTTCGTCGCGGATGGAGTATATGGAACTGATCCCTGGATTGCACTCGCGGCTATTGCGATTCGCACAAGCCGTGTACGAATTGGCACACTCCTGACTCCTGCATCACGCCGCCGACCGTGGAAGCTGGCAAGCGAAACAGCAACGCTAGACCGTCTCTCTCATGGACGTGTCATTCTTCCAGTTGGTTTAGGAGCCATTGACACAGGATTTGAGAAGGTAGGAGAGCAAACGGACCGCAAAGTTCGGGCACAACTGCTTGACGAGAGTTTAGAAGTAGTGACGAGGTTTTGGAGCGGGCAACCTTTTCACTACCAGGGAACCCACTATCACGTTAACTGGGACGTAGATTGGTCCTATACACCAGTTCAAAAACCACGTATTCCTATCTGGGTCGTTGGAGCATGGCCTAGAGAACGGTCTCTATTACGAGCACTACGTTACGACGGTCTTCTTGCGGTAGCGATACAGTCAGACGGTTCCTTCACTCCTACCACTCCAACAGGTATCCGAGCGATCAAAGAGTTCATAGACGTAAGACGCTCTGAGGAAACTCCCTTTGATATCATCGTCGAAGGTGTAACACCTCTGGATGCACCTGAGCAGGGAATTTCTATTGTTTCCTCGTTTGCTAACGCAGGAGCTACATGGTGGATCGAATCGATGTGGGATATTCCAGGTGGATTAGATATAGTACGAGCGCGCGTTAAACAAGGCCCTCCAAAGATTTAAAGGGCAGTTTGTTAAGCAGCTAACACAAAAACACACCTAAATACTACATGTGAAGCACACAAAGCATCGTGTAAAGCTCAAAGATGGAGTATGCTAGAGATGGAAGTTTTCCAAACTTTGCATACTGTAATCAAGGAATGGGTAGCGATGAAAATACTCGTCTCCATACTCAAAACAACCTTCAAATACTGGCTTGGTACCGCGATTATCATAACCTCGCTCATTTTCTTTATCTCTGTTGTGGTTCAACAAGTCATCAGACAATCAGCCAACGATCCACAAGTTCAGATGGCGGAGGACACGGCTGCGAAGCTAGCAAGTGGGCAATCAGCGCAGGATATTGTACCAAAGGAGAACGTGAATATCGCCTCTAGTCTGGCAACATATATGATTATCTTTGATGATAATGGCAACCCCATCGCCTCATCCGCACAATTAAATGGGCAAACGCCTACTATTCCCTCTGGTGTCTTCAACTCTGTACGGAAAAACGGCGAGGATAGAATTACATGGCAACCACAAGATGGTGTACGTAGTGCGGTTGTTGTAACACAGTTTAAGGGAGCAAATTCTGGCTTTGTGCTTGCTGGCAGGTCGCTACGAGAGACTGAAAAACAGGAAGACAACATTATGAATATATTTATATTTGGTTGGCTTTTTACTCTACTCCTCACGTTACCCATCGTGGCTATTATGTTCAGGAAACCAATGGAAGCAAAGCCCCTCTAAGGATTTCGCCATTTTTCAATCCATTGTGCCCATGTCTCTGCGTTCGTGGCGAGTGCTCGTAGCGTTGAGAGTGTGTGCGTGGTCTCGCGTACGGCAAGTTGACGTTCCTCTTCACTGCTGACCGACTCGCCGAGCGAACGATGCATATTGAAGAGCAACCATGCTAGCCATGTACCCATAACTCTATGCAGCGCGATGTTACCAGAGTCATGTATAGTGCCCCCTGCATTGACATAGCCTTCGAGTAATGCGTGAAAACTTTCTTCGCGTGGCGGTTGTACAGTTTGTCCGCTCCATGCAAGTGCCGCCCCGACAACATCCATTGTGGGGTTCGTTAGACCAGCGGCCTCCCAATCGATAAAAACAGGAGAAACTGTGTCTCGCCAGAGCACATTTTTCTGGTCGAGATCACGATGACTTATCACGTTAGTGCGACGAAGAAGAGTGCTTGCCTCTGCCGCAAGCTTGCCCCACTTAACTAGTAAGGGAAGTGCATTGCGTACTTGCTGCGTCCATGGTACATCCCTATCTGCCGCTTGAAAGGTAAGCATATCCCATTCATCTTCAGAAAATGGCTCCGAGTCAGACAGTTTGAGTTCTGGAAAGTCTTGTAGCGGTAGACTATGCATCCGCGCCAGATACGTCCCTATCAGACGTGCGCGTTCCGGTTCAACGGCTTGTGCCGAGAGAGTTTCGCCATCAATCCAGTTGTACACGATATAGGTAGCATCGCCAATCTCTTGCACGGTACCGCCGTCGCCCTCGCCTTCAAGAGCAACGGCGGCGGGTACACCAAGAACGGCCATTGCTTGCGCGATGCGCTCACTAAGCCGGTACTCGTCACGAATATCGGCTTTGCGCATAATCTCAGCATTGAGTTGCTTTACCGCGAAGACACCGCTTGTTGTGTGAAGTCGCCAGAGCCGATGTATCATTCCACCTTGTACTGTCTGCGGTGTATACAACGGCTCTCCTAGTCCAAAGACGGTGCAAAGGCGTTTTGTTTGTACTATATCCAAAACTTTTCCTGCAAAAGGTTACGCAACATACGTTGCCTTCTGACTCGCATGAAATGGCGCGAGCGCATTGTTCGCATTGACAATCGTATCCAGTTTCTCGACTAAATCAGAGAACTGTTCGCCTGGAATGGTCAGAATCATTTCGCTTGGTGTCATTTCGACATAGGTGCGCGCACCAATACACCCGAAGCTCATCGACACCTCATTCTTTTGCAGTGTACGTGGAATAACGGCGCATGTTGGACGGCCAAACGCGGTCTGTCCGCCCTGCAACCAGTCCGCTTTTCCCATTGCCTCGGCGATGAGCATTGCCTGCTGCGCATTGAGTCGACAGAGTATCACGTCTGGCTCGATAGGAAACTGGTCAAGACGGCCATACACAACGTTCTCATGCGGCTTCTGCACGGTTGGCAATGCGGCAACCTCGGCAGGAGAGAAATACTGTACACTCGCCATTGTTCCTACCAACGCCTGTGCTCGTTGCTGATCAGACTCCGGCATGGTAAAGCCCATTGTCATCATACCAATAGGACATTCTTTGTGTTCCGGTCCGTTGGCATAAAATACTCCCTGTTCGGCAAGACGCCAGAAGGTACATGCCGATGGCACATACGTCGTCTTATGCTCGACGGATGCGGGAACATCTTGCACAAAAGCCATGCCTACGGAGATATGCTCTAGCTGTAACAGATTCTTGAAACGGTCCGTGAGTTCGGGATACAAGATACGTCTTCTTTCTATTGTGGAAGAAATACAGTAATTATTGGACGTTTAAGCACAACGCTTACTGTAGGGGTCTAATTCTATTACACTCTGCTGGCAATTGACATGCTAGAGGGATATCGAAACGTTTCATCAATTAATGAGACGGAATCAGTTGCCAGCAGGGTGTAATAGAATTAGACCCCTACATCATGTTCACAAACATCATTTTATCACACAGTAAGAGATTGATGTGATAGCGTTTCCACATTATTCAACGTGATGCTTCTTCGCTAACACATTGACCCAATTACGCTGTTTGTCGCTGGGTGCAAAGTTGTTCTTTTGCAGTCTCTTCGCCATGTCATTAATGAATGAACGCTCCTGTGCATTTACGCGAGTGCTATCGGCAGTGATGCTTACGAATAGCGATTGGAGCTTTTGCACTTTCTGGCGCAAAGCCACCATTTCGGGAGAGCCAGCCGTATTTCTCGCTTCAGGAGCTTGTGAGGCTTGCCATCGTTCATACGCCTTGTGGTCATTATTCCATGCGCCAAGTCCTGCTAATTCGTCGGCGCGCTCATTGTGTTCGTGTCCGGCATGCCCACGCACCCACTCGAACTTAGGCGGTATCTTGCGATAGCTTAGCAATTTGCGGTATATCTCCCACATATCGGGGTTGGCTTTCATCTGGTAGGTGCCCTGAGCAACCTTGATCGTATATTCGCTATCGCTGTAAATCAGCAGTGGTAGTGTTGGAGGCGCAATGCTAAGTACCGCTAAGACGGCGGCAATCTCGGCCCTGTTATTTGTCGTTGTCGGTGCCTTTGGAATATGCCCATAGCTTTCAAGACAAGTCGCACCTTCGCGTACTCTGCCATCCGCATTGTCAGAGGCAGCCCACAGTAGCGCACTCCATCCAGCAGGTCCACCAGGATTTTTGAGACATGCACCATCGGTATACGCAAGCACACCATTTGCATCAAGGGTCTTTAAGGTTGCGCGTATGTCAACATTAAGAACGGCGTTCAGTACTGAACGCCATTCCAATGACTCTTGTGTTTCGCTCACCACACATATCCCCTTTCATCGCACGAAAAATAGAAAATGCTATATTTTGTAATGTCAGTGTAGCATAATCGTGCATTTCCCGGTAGTATTTTAGCGAGTGTAGAATGACATGCCGTATAACAACTAAGTAAGCTTATTCAGGTACAATTTGACAACGTTCCGGCGGCAATTCGAGCCAGATACGCTGGTCTAGTTCTAACTGTGAAGGTGCGAACGCAAGCACACTGTACTCTTTTTCGGCTCCAACAGCGATGAGAGTACGCCAGCGTCCACCGACAAAAGAAGAGTGCGTCACAGTACCAACAAGTGTATTCGGACGATTGAGCACCTCTTGATGTACAAGAATATCGTCAGGCCGACATAAAAGACTTGCGTTATCCTTCAGTTGCTCGCGTACGTTGTCTCGCACAACGCCAATAATTTCTTGCTGTACCGTACTGTTCAAGCGTAAAGCGACAGCATCAGGATGAGAGACAACGCTACCAGTAAACATATTCGCGGGACCCATGAACGATGCTACAAATGCGTTAGTTGGATGAAGGTATAACTCGATTGGCGTACCAACTTGTTGCACATGCCCATCGCGCAACACCATGATGCGGTCAGACATATTCATCGCTTCATTCTGATCGTGCGTCACGTTGATCGTCGTAATTTTCAATCGCTTGAACAAACGCACAAGTTCAGCACTCATCACTTCTCGTAAGGCCGTATCCAGACTAGAAAGCGGTTCGTCGAGTAGTATAATACGGGGCTCAGTTGACAGGGCACGAGCCACCGCCACGCGTTGTTGTTGTCCACCTGATAGTTGATAGGGATAGCGATTTTCAAACCCCGAAAGATTGACGAGTTCGAGCAATTCCCGAACTCGCGCAGTGATGGTTCGAGCAGGCATATTATGTAGGCGCATGCCAAAAGCAATGTTTTTTGCTACTGTCATATGAGGCCACAGCGCATAGTCTTGAAACACCATACCCAGACCCCTGTCTTCGACTGGCATTTCGTGTTTCCCATCATAGAGGATACGATCCCCGATACGTATCATGCCACCATCGGGCCGTATCAAACCTGCAATCATGCGCAAAATAGTTGTTTTGCCACAGCCAGAAGGTCCTAATAACGAAAGAACCTCACCCTCTTCCATCGCTAGATTCACATCGGACACCACTGTCCGATTGCCGTAGACTTTATTGAGTTGCTGAATCTGGAGAAACATCTTGTCCTCCCTTCTGTTTTCCTAGCTGTAGCAAGCGCGTAACTACCCAGGGAATACTACGTAGCACGAGCAATGCAACGAGCACAAGTCCGATGTTGAGCATAGATAATGCCATACCCGGCCCAAGCTTAAAATCGTTGAAGAGACTGATTATGCGGACAGGCAGCGTTGGTTGTCCAGGCGGATAGAGCAATTCAGAGGCCGCTAGCTCGAACATCGTGCCAGTAAAGACGAGTAACCAGACCGAGACAAGATTCGCTTGTAACAGAGGTGCCACAATACGGGTCAATAATTGAAAAAGACTCGCCCCTTGCACACGAGCGGTATCGAGCATATTTTGCCCCACCTGATCGAGCGCACCAATGCCTAAGCGTGTGGCGTAGGGAAGACTACCTCCGATAAAGGCGGCGAGCAATATCCAGACAGTGCCATAAAATGGAATACCATAATCGCCTCCAATGCCGATATATTGTAAGTAAGGGGCATTCCAGGCGAAGATGTAGCCACATGCCAGAATAATCCCCGGCACGGCAATCGTCACCAAAGTAAACAGACTAAGTAGTTGTCTTCCTGGTAGTTGTGTACGACGAATGATAAAGGCAATAGGAAGTCCAACAGCAGCGGTGATCGTCGCGGTGCCGAGGGCTAGCCACAGCGTTCGTACTAATGAGTCAAGATTATCTGAACCTTGTGACAGGACAGCTACATAGTTATCCAACGTCCAATTGCTTGTGACCAGCCCTTGCCCAAAGGCGTGTAACAATGAGAGTACCACACAGACGCCAACAGGAATAACGATAGCAAGCAGAAAAATGATGAGACACGCAATTGTAGCAGGCCACTTCCATACGCCAAGTTCTACAGGCCGTGCAGGTCGGCTACGCCCACTAATAACCTGGAATGAACGTGTACGCAGTAAACCTGCCTGAATAAGCAAAGCAAGCGTGATCGCAATGAAGAGTAATAGCGATAGAGCTGCCGCAAGTGAAAAGTTTACAGGCGATGTATTGATGGAAGAATAAATCTGATACGTGACAAGTGTCACGCTTGAACTCTGTGCAATAGTTGCCGCCGTTCCAAAGTCAGACAAAGCTTCGGCAAAAGCAATAAGTCCTGCCGCGAGAATGGCGGGCAGCAACAGTGGCGCGTTTATACTGATCCATGCCCGCCAGGTACGCGCACCCGCTAACCGTGCCGCATCCTCAAATTCGGAGCCAAGCCATCGCAAGGCAGCACTTACCGAGAGATAGACATAAGGAAATGTCTTCAGGCTCAGGATAAAGATCACACCCACAGGCGAGAAAAACCACGCAATGAAGCCATCAGAAAAATGAAAATATTGGTCGGGAATGCCACCACGAATAAACACCAGCGACCATGCTTCACCAACCAGAAACGATGGTGTAAAAAACACAATCCATACGAGAATATCCATCGCGCCCCGTAGTGGAATGTCAGTACGTCTCGCTAAAATAGCTAACGCTGTTCCCAGAATAGATGCAAGTAGTGCGGTGATCGCTCCTAGCCACAACGAATTTCCCAGGGCAATATAGTTTTCCTTATTCTTTGTAATCTCTCTCAATGCAGCAAAGCTGGGTATCAAATCTGGATTCGCGGTGTACAGATTGGGGAAGACACTTTGCAGGATTATTGCTGCCAACGGGTAAAGCACAAAGAGGAACAGTAAGAGCGTTGGAATCAGTATCACCAATACTTGCCCAATACGCCGTATCCAGGAAGAATTTAGAGATGACGAAGAGGGTAGTGCGACATGCGTCACACTACCCTGCTCCTCAATCGAGGTTATTGGATGATGTTGCTGTGGAACCATTGCTTCAGTTCTGCCTCAACTCCTGCCCACTTAGGCACATCTAGTGTAATGAGTGTAATACCATCAACCTTGCGTGATACTACGGGAGTGACACCCTGTACCGCCGGTATAAAGTAGGTATCACCGTCAGTAGGATCGTGATGCGTCATGACCGTCTGTCCACCCGATGGAGAAAGAACCCAGTTGACAAATTGCTGGGCACAGGCTTGATGCTTACCCTTTGCGGCGATACCAATCACAGCAGGCAGTGCAACAACACCTGACTTCGGGTAAATGATACCAAGTGGTTGACCAGCCTTGATTGCACTATAAATTGCTGAGTCCTGCACAATGCCAAACTCACGCGCACCGCTTTCTACACTATTGAGCGTAGGATCGTTTGTCTGGAAGTTTTTGAGACCATTTGCTTTCAACTGCGTGAAGTACTGTTTTCCCTGATCCTCTCCACCCATCAGTTGCGCAACGCCTGCGACTAATGGATAGGTAGGGCCAGAGTACGCCGGGTCATTCATCGCAACAAGATTCTTATATGCAGGTTTCAACAAATCATTCCAGTCGGTGGGAAGTCCCGCCGCAGGAACGTGTTTTGTGTTATAAGCAATTGCTCCGACTGTGGTGATGCTAGTCGGATAGTAACTGTTGTCCTTCGCGACATACTGCTTCGCGGTATCAGTGAGACCTGAAGCACCAGAAGCTTGCCACTTTAGCAACATATTCTGATCAGCAAGCGTCTGCATTGTCACGTTGCCATCAAACCAGGTCACATCCCATTGCGGATTGCTACCCTCGGCAGATATTTTTGCGAGCAAATTACCGGTGCTATCGTCAACCAATTTGGTTGTAATACCTGTCTGCTGCTGAAATGCTTTAGCAGCATCAGAGTCATATCCTTGAGCTGAATATAGCGTCAGTCCAGTTGTTTTATTACATGTAGCTGTCGTTGCAGTACCTGAAGAACTTGTTGTTGTGGATGAAGCTGTTCCTCCACACGCCGAAAGCAAAATAACGAGAGACGAGAGCACAAAAAATATGTTAAAATATGCCGTTCTCCAACGATTGAAGAGCTTGAGCGAGGTAGACATTCGGATGTGTATCTCCTTGAATAAGGTAGGACGTAGCGAGGCAAAATAATAACTCTCGCCAACTTAAACATAAGCTACAGGTATTAATAGATGATTATAAAAATGTTAATGT
>CAXTUE010000177.1:0-8797 GCA_964247355.1 uncultured Ktedonobacteraceae bacterium
TGGAAATCTTCGCCACTGTGGATGTGCACAACATAGGATTGTCGTGAAAGAGAAACTGCACCTTCTGCTCTTTCTACCGTTTTCCCCTAAACCACTTTTCTGTTCCATTGCACCACAGACCCGAATATCTCATCATTTGTCACAGCATCGCGTAGTGCAAGAGCAGCAGCCAGCGCGTTCAGCGTCATCTCCATGCGCTTGTGGCAACCAAAGACAGCCATGACCGCATCGCCAATAAACTTCTCAACGATACCCCCATGATGCGAGACAATACGCTGCGCATGAGCATAGTAGCGACCCATCAAAGCGCGTACGTCTTCGGGGTCGAGCGTCTCTCCAAACGATGTGGAACCTATCACATCGGCAAAGAGAAGCGTTACAAGCTTCCTTTCCTCTGGCATCTGGTTGTCCTCTCATACCATGAGATACTGTTTCTTACTCGCTACCATTGTAACAGACGGTACAGCTTGATACAAGACAAAAAGTAGGTTTAAGCAAGCGGATCAACACCATCCCATGTACCCATTGACGCAAGAGGCCGGAAACGTGCGAACAATTCCTCGCGATACCACTGTTCACTTCTCGTGCGACGTATCACATCGATATGCTGAGTCGTTTGCCCATAGGCAAACTCAGTAACGGAAGGAAGTGTTCGCCAAAGACTGATTGTGGCTTGATGCAGAAAGGGAGACTCGCCAACACCAACCGAGTTTATATAGTCGGGTTGCTGTAGTAGTTGTTCCGCGACCGCAGGTACAGCATTTAAAAAAACTCGTCTTTTAGTAGCATTAAGTGTGGCACGTGTCAATATAACCCACGGCCCTGGCTTAGGTGGCTCCACAGGCGTCATTCCCGCAAATGGGTCGCGTCCTCCCCACTTGCCATGCCAGCGCACGGGACGCATATGCACCGTCCACACTTCTTCAGCACGCTGGTGTATGCGACGCATCATAGCTGAATGCGTTTCAAAGCGTTTTAATGCAGCATACGACTTCCATACGGTGAATAGCGCATAGCGTTGCAGATCAGCATGTGGGTCAAATGCACGGCCCTTGCCAACGCCGAGCAAACGCCAAAAGCGGAGACTAGGTGTAAGCGCGAGAGGCAAACGGTCGAGTCCTAAATGTGATAACGCAACAGTACTAAAACTTTTTGGATAACGCGCGAGGGTAAAGGAGACAATTGGTTCGTTTTCGGCTATCTGCATTGCAAAGCTTTCTTATACTTATAAAACTGTTTTTCCTCAAGAGTGTTTTGATGAACGATGCTCTGGATTTAGTTGCTCCAACACTTTATCCTCGTCTTCACTCTGAGCCTCATAGGTATCGGGAGCCTCCTCGATTCGCCAAACACCGCCACCAAGAATCACATATCGCCATTCAAGGTTGCGACTGTTATTGAAGTCGGCGGGCGTTGCCGTTTTAAGTAAATCAAGCACGTCATCTGGGGCCGCGTCGTGAATATCTAGCTCACCTTTTTGTACTTTGGCAATATAGTTCCGCACAATCCCTTGCGGATCGGGACGAAAGATGATGCGATCCATATGGTGCAAGTTATGTTCAGCTATAGAACGATGCTCTGGAATGTCGATATCAACCATAATGCGTCGGCGCAGAGCTTCAAAATAGCTATATTGGATGATGCCACTGCAAATAAAATTCAGCACCGATGTTGAGTCAGAAGAATGTTCATCCCATTTTTTGAAGAGTTCCGCTATCGTTCCCGCAGCATCAGCGATAATTGGTATGCCCCCGAGATGACGTTCGGCGGCGCGCTGTGCATATAACGCTGCTATCTCCGCTACAGTCTTATGGTCATAGAGACCATTGATGTGATCCATTGCAATGCCGCGCACATGCCGTAAGTAGCTGATGGCGGGTACATCTTCAGGGTCACGCGGGTCATGGCGCGACTTTTCATAGGGCGTTTCCATGTACCACTCTAAACGCGCACGTTTAATGCCAACATTAAACTGCTCAAATGGCACAACCTCGTTACGCCAACTCGCAACATGTACACCCTTTGTCTTCGCCTCAATAAGAAACGTGTTATCATACCCTTTAGCCGGATCGCTCAGCAAATACAAAATTGCCGAGTGGCTCCACTTGCTTCCAGTCGCGACACGTATCATACGTGCAAACACTTCTTTCGGGTCCTGGTTTGCTCGCAACACTACGTCCGCAACCCGCATATATGGTCCTTCGTCGCTCGCTTGCAGAAAGTAGGTGAGAGGGTCGTTACTTACACGAATGGCTCGATGCGCCATGATTTTTTCTCCTTGCAATTTTGCTTCTACACCTCATGATTATGCACGTATACATCATTTTTTGCAAGAGAAGCAACAAGCGAGATTAGACATGTCCACACTTATATCTAATCTCGCTTGTTGCTTGCTTTATTTTCGCCTTTAGGGTTATTGTAGAGATGTAGCTTATAGCGCGATCAGTTGCGTCGCATCCACACAAGCATCTCCAAACCAAGCAAGTGAATTACTTAGCTCGACAACCGAGCCAATCACAATAATAGCTGGTGACTTGATTTTCACCGCTTTAGCATGGTTCGCGATTTTATCCAGCGTATCGACGACCACACGCTGGTAAGCAGTTGTGCCTTGCTGTATAAGGGCGACAGGTGTATTTGGCGCAAGAGAATACTGCATGAGATTCCTCGCGATGCGTGGCAACGCCTTTACTCCCATAAGCACAACAAGCGTACCACCTGACGCTACGGACATAGCCGCCGCCTCCCAGTTTACGGTGGACCCCTCGGTTGTATTGTCCTCATGTCCCGTGACGACCATAATTGAAGATGCAAGCCCACGATGCGTCACAGGAATACCGGCAGCCGCAGGAACAGCAGTGGCGGAACTTACGCCAGATATAACCTCGAACGCGATATTCGCCTGTACCAGTGCCAATGCCTCTTCACCACCCCGTCCAAAGACAAAAGGATCACCGCCTTTAAGACGGACGACGGTATATCCTTGCTGTGCATAACTCACAAGTAATACATTGATCTCTTCCTGTTGCACTGCATGGCGCCCCGATTCTTTGCCAACAAAGACGCGTATCGCGGAAATTGGAGCCTCATCAAGTAGATCAAGGTTGACAAGACGATCATAGATAACCACATCGGCTCTCTGCAAGGCACGTAAACCTTTTACAGTAATCAGTTCGGAGTCACCAGGACCTGCACCAACGAGAAATACTTTGCCTCGTGAGGCTGTTTCCTTCTCCTCACCAAAACGAGGATGTAGCGGCTCTTTGCCTTTACTCTTGCTTTCAGGCATTTGAATTGACATAATTGTTTTTCTCCTCAAACTCTGTTTGCAATGTACTCTCTGAAACAGCGACGTTATATATCTTCAGCAGGTCTGATGTTTCCCCAACCGCTTGCTCAACGTTGCCATCGTTCAACTTTGTAAGAACAGTGGAGGCGTAGTAATCGCCAAAGAAGTCGTCGCGCTGTGCGTATGGCACTCCACTCTCGCGTAAATGCGTACGTGCAACTGACGCTAGACGCAAATATGCACCATACGCAATGGGAAATTGCTTTTCTAAGCTCTGGCGAATGCGTTTGGCAAGACCAGGGCTTGCGCCCTCCGTCGATACCGCAATAGTCAACTGCTCCCTTCGCAAAATAGAAGGGATGATGAATGAGCAATAGCGCGGCACATCGACGATGTTGACCAACTGCCCTCGCTCCCTCGTTTCTGCACAAATGGCTTCTATCAGCGTGATGTCGTTTGTCGCCGCAATCACTAACACAGCACCCTCTAAATCACCGAGTTCGTACGCCTTTTGCCGCAATAGTATGCGTTTATGTTCGGCTTGTAACAGCAATTCATCGCAGAATTCTGGATTCAGCACCGTCACTGACGCACCACAAGCAGAGAGAGCTGCTGCTTTCTCTGCCGCGATACGGTCGCCACCAATGACAATAGTCAAGCGATCTCGTATATCAAGCATAATTGGATAATATTTTGACATGCTACCTTCACCCCCTGACATCTTTTCCTCGCTTCCCAAATCTCACTTTATACTCATCTTCCTGGCCCTAGACTTCCTGCCGGTGTGCTTCCACCTGCACATGCAAGTAGTCAAGTCCAACACGATAACAGAAATCACCAAAAGCTTCTTGCGGCCTGCGTTCGTCATGCCACAGCTTCAGTAACGGTCGTATCGTTGAAACAAGTTTGTCTATACGCACTGATGGCGCGTAGAGTGCGTTCAGGCGCGTACCAACGAGATCACCACCAACGTAAATGTTGTAGACATCTTTTGTGCGCCCAACAATTCCGATATCGCCCATCGAGGGTCGCGCACAGCCATTTGGGCAACCAGTCATACGCACACTCAACGGCTCCTCGCCGAGACCCAGTGCTTGCAAATCAGCTTCTATCTGCCGGATGAGTGTTGGCAATACGCGCTCGGCTTCGGCAAGTGCTTGCCCACAGGTTGGCAACGCGGGACACGCCATCGCGAAACGCCGTGTTCCCACATCGGCGGGATTTGTTGGAATATTGTAGGAAGAAAGCGCATTCGTCAATGCTTCACGTTGCTCATCTCTTACATCTGTCAACAAAATATTTTGCTGAGCGGTGAGACGAACGGCTGGCGCAAACTCTTTTATGATGTTATGTAGCCCCGTCCGCATTTGAATATCTGAAGTATCCTTGATACGCCCATTTTCGACATAGACACCAAGCGACCACAAACCATTGCCCTGCTCTTGCCAGCCAAGATGATCCTGCGCGCTGTGCCACGTTACCTCACGTGGGTCTTGTACACTTCGGCCTAGCCTGCTCTCCACTTCAGTTCGGAACCATGGAATACCGCGTTCCTCGACGACATACTTCATTCTCGCATGCTTACGATTCTGGCGGTCTCCATAATCGCGTTGCACCGTGACGATTGCCTCCACGATTTCCAACACTTCGTCAGGTGTTGCGAAACAAAGCGGTTGCGCTAGCAATGGATGTGTCTCGGCTTTACCATGCGTCATGCCTAATCCACCACCGATGAGTACGGTAAAGCCTAGCAGCGTCTCGCCATCGAGCGTCGCAACAAGGCCAATATCTTGTGTGTAGACATCAATGCAGTTATCGCCAGGATAGGCAACACCTATTTTGAATTTGCGCGGCAGGTACGTTTTGCCATAGATCGGTTCAATCTCCTCGCTCTGCTGAATGGTCTCGACCTGCTCACCATCTATCCAGATTTCGTGATAGGCATGGCTATGTGGCGCGAGATGTAGCGCGATGCGGTTCGCAATCTCCTGAACTTGCGCTTGTGCTCGACTGGTGACAGGTGCGGGACAGGCCATGACGTTGCGGTTCACATCGCCACACGCCGCTAAAGTCGATAGCAAACTCTTATTGATATCGGCAATGGTCGAACGCAAATCCCCCTTAAGTACACCATGTAGCTGAAATGCCTGACGCGTTGTGATACGCAGTGTGCCATTCGCGTATTGTTCCGCTATGGTGTCTTCCGCAAGATATTGTTCTGCGGTCAAAGTACCGCCTGGAATACGCGAACGTACCATAAAGCTATACTCTTTTTCCTCACCACTTGCTTTTCGTACCTGACGCGCATCGCGATTCTCCTGCTGATACGTGCCGTGAAACTTCAGTAACTGCACGTCATCGTGTTCAAAGTGACTACTTTCCTGTTCCAGTTCCTCGGCAATCTGCCCACGCAAGTAATCGCTCTCAATCTTGATGCGTTCAACCTTGCTACCAACGCCCTCACCTAAGTGCGTCAATGAATTCTTTCCCTGTTCGTCGCCAGGCATGCCTGTATCCTTCCTGCTCTACTACCCATTTGTTGAAAATGAGCAAAAAAAACCCTCGTCCCCCTGACAGGGGCGAGGAATATTCGCGGTACCACCCTGATTTATCGACACCTCACGATGCCAATCTCGACAAGTCACGCCTGGATGCGCATGACTCACTTTAGCCGCTAACGGGGCCTACCGGCGCGGTCTACAAACACTCTAGTTTTTCGACCTGCAACTCTGAGGTGCATTCGGCTCGGAAGCAGCATTGGTATCTCATCAGCACCAATTTTCTGTAACCACTTACCAGACGTACTCGTCCTCTTCACTGTCTCTATATATATCTTGTGTACAAGCAATAGCAATAAAAAACCCCTTCATCATCTTGATGAGGGGCTGTAGCACATTGCTATTCCCTCATCTTGCGAAATACATGCATACTTCGCCGGAATTGGCACCCTTCCTGCACTATACAGATGGGTTGCCGGGTTTCATAGGGCCGTTTCCCTCCACCTCTCGCGATGAGAACAGTTTCTATTTTGCTATTAAATTGTAAAGTGCTTTTGCTTTGTTAGTAAGTAGTATACTTATCACTTCTCACTTTGTCAAGTTTTACAAAAACTTTCTTAAAGAAGAGATTATAATGAGGCGGTCTTACTTGTTGAAAAGGATGCTGAGACAAGAAAGTCCCGCTTCGACTTTGCGAAACTCTGATATATTCAGTAACTCTACTCGATCACGAAACTTTTGTATACGTTCTAAAGTTTTGGGAAAATCAGTTTGAGCACACAATGCATTCCCTACTCTAATCGTATTAGCCGCCCATGGTTCATTCGTTGCTACATACTCAAGGGTATAACCTTGTAAAGGTGTAGTATCAATCCAGGCAGGATTTAGAAGCAAGACATCATCAAGAATAGCTGTACAAGCTGTCTTTAAATGCAGACACCCCGTTACTGGTACAGCAACAACAATATAGCCAAAACGTTTGACGATGTTCGCCAATTCTGAAATAGCCAACGTATTTGTACGGCTGGAGATGCCCACAAAGAGCGTTTTGCCAACACGCAACACATCACCGCCCTCAATTGTTGCAGGCAACTGTATGGTGACAATCTCGCGATACTTACTTAATTCTTGCTTCACACCCTCTGGCTCACTTCGTCTAGTGGTAGTACCCATGCTAGTAATGATTGCAATCTCGTCGAGTACAATCGCAGTATCTTCCACAAAGCAAGAGTCAGGTAAACTGCTATTTACATCAAGCGTTATTAGCTCAACGCCGAGTGAGACAAGCATCTGACAATACTGCTCATGTTGCTGTTGCGCAAGTGCGAAGTCTACTACTTCTCGATCAATATAAGTAAGCTCACCTGCAGCAAGATGAGGAGAAACAACATGTATAAGCCCTAGTAACATCAGTAATCACTTTCTGTGAAAACAATCCAACTCTTTTGAACTAATTCCTAAAAAAAGTGTACCACACACTTTTGCAGATATGTTTTATATGCAACACTTATTAGCCATGCAGGAACACAAACATTGTGCTACACTGAAAAGAGCTTTCTCTCTTGCTTCATCAAAGCATTTGTAAAGAAACGAGGATTTCAAAAATGCAACGACGCTTATTTCTTCTACTCGCACTACTCGCGCTTTTTAGTGGGCTTACCGTAACGTCCAGCAGTACGGTCCATGCATCTACGAGTAGTTGTGTTGTTTCTGGAAAAACAAACACGCTTCATGGAACGATACAAGGTGCTAGTTACACAATCGCAGTTCCTTCAAACTGGAACGGCACATTGGCACTCTACAGTCACGGCTATGCATTTCCCACTGAACCACTGGCAAACCCAGCACCCGATGCCAGCGATGCCGCAAGTGGCGCAGTTCTCCTAAGTAAGGGCTATGCGCTTGCTGGCTCTTCATACAGTCAAAACGGCTGGGCATTGCAACAGGCGTTTCACGATCAAATCACTCTGCTCAATTATTTCGATGCAACTTGTGGCCGTCCAACACGAACTATCGCATGGGGTGACTCGCTTGGCGGCATCATCACAGCAGGTCTTGTTCAGCTTTACCCGAAGCGTTTCACAGGCGCACTCCCAATGTGTGGTGTCCTTGCTGGTGGTATTGGAACATGGAATCAAGCACTCGATAGCTCCTTTGCCTTCAACGTTCTACTAGCACAAAGCAAGCTCTCCGTTGTGCGTATCACGGACCCTAATGGCGCACTGAAGAAAGCTGAGTCTATTCTACAAACGGCACAAACTACACCACAAAATCGCGCGCGTATCGCGCTTGTCGCGGCATTAAATGATGTGCCGGGTTGGTTCGATCCTAAATCTCCTGAACCCGCATCAAACGATTACACAACACAGGAACAGAACCAGTTTCTCTGGGAGAGTCAGGTAGATTTTGCCTTTGCCTTCGGTGCCCGTGCTGAACTCGAATATCGCGCAGGTGGCAACCCATCATGGAATGTCGGCGTCAATTATCGCAAACAGCTAAGCCTCTCCACGAGTAACGCTGAGGTAAGAGCCTTGTATAAACAGGCAGAACTCAATCTTGATACAGACTTGAACGCACTTGCCAAAGCACCACGTATTTCAGCCGATGCTCAAGCAAAACAGTACCTGAGCAAGTACATCACATTCAACGGCGACCTGGACATTCCCGTACTCACAATACACACTACCGGCGATGGCCTTGTGTTCAACCTGCAAGAGCAAGCATATAAGAGTGTTGTTGCGTCACACGACGACACAAGTATGCTACGTCAAACCTTCGTCCATCGCGCTGGTCACTGTACCTTCACACCAGCCGAGAAACTGACCGCATTTGGTACCCTTGTCCAGCGTCTCAACACTGGAAAATGGGGTTCTACAGATCCAAACTTGCTCAACAAAGAGGCAGTAGCACTTGGACCCGACCTAAATCCAGCATCACCTGCGTTTCTTTCTTATATACCAACCCGTTTCTTGCGTCCATACGACGTACGAAATGAGAATTGGTGAGAAGA
>CAXTUE010000178.1:0-557 GCA_964247355.1 uncultured Ktedonobacteraceae bacterium
CGTATAAACCATATTGTGATGAAGACCTTGTGAAACACCTCTTCGTTTCTCTATCCAGTCTGTAACTTTGTCTTCGCTCATTCCTTGCCGAAAAGGAATAGCAGGAGTCAAGAAGTCACGATTTGTCCGTATCATAATTTGTTCGATAATACTGGGGCGAGTGATAATATACACATTTTTACTGTAGCGGACAACGTCGCCATTTTCTCTTGCATAACGCATAAGAGAGCCAAGACGGTCTTGCTCGTACTCCTCAAAACTGCCAACAATTGGGAGATCAATAAGTGCTTGCAACTTTTGCATGGAAGTATCTTTCTTAATGCTAAACGGATCGCTGTCATAGTTTATATAACTCATCATAAGAGAACAATGAGAAGTAAAGTTTTTATACTCCCTCCCCATTGTCCCCTTGAAGTATCATAATCGTATTGCTTGATGAGTACTACCACTCATCCTAAGCAATATGATAACGATAGCATCCTGTAGCCGCCGTTTTAGCAAGACGTAGTGTTTTTGCGATTTTAAGCGTTAAAAACTTCATTAGCTATTTCCTCCTT
>CAXTUE010000178.1:645-8796 GCA_964247355.1 uncultured Ktedonobacteraceae bacterium
AATTTTTCAAGTGTTAGAACTATTGCTAGTTTTTGGGTGTGAAGTATCTTTTGATATTATTTAAATCAATAAAATCTTTATGGTAGCTTATTTAATATTGTTAAGTTTTTATAGGATTATAATGAATACCAATTACAGACCACATTAAGATACTGTGAAAACTTTTAAAATTGCTACTTTTCCTTTTCTTAGGTTGACAAAATAGGTAGGACTTCTATATTATTTTCTTATGATTAAGAAAAAACTTATTGAGTAAATTTAACTTTATCAACAATAGGAGCCTTTTATGAGAGATGAATTGATCTTGGAAACACCCAAGCAAATTCGAGCACTTGCTCATCCACTACGACAACGGGTTTTAGACCTACTTGCAGATGCTTCATCAACAAACAAAAAGCTTGCTGAAGCACTTGATGTCTCACCACCGCGTCTTCACTTTCACTTAAAAGAATTGCAATCTGCTGGGCTAATTGAGATTGTTGCAGAACAGCCAAAGGGAGGCGTTATAGAGAAATATTATCAACCAACAGCACGTATATTTCGCTTAGGATCAAAAATCATCAAAACAGTGCAAGACATACAGTTGATTGGAACAACGTTAGAGGCAATTCATCAGGATTACAAGCAAGCACACACATATTTTCATGGACAATTTCCTCACCTCAACTTTGCACATGAACCTGTACGTCTTTCCAATGAACGGTTACAACGTATTCAGGAACACCTCAATGCTGTAAAAGAGGAAATGTACTTAGCAATAGATGATCCGAAACGTGACGGATATGAACAATTCATTATGATCACATTTTTGATGCATAGTCTTCCATCTCTTCAAGATATTGTATCCTCATCAGTAGGAGAAGGGGTATGAATACTACTTTTCCAGGCCGTCTTATCAAGCCCTTGCACTACAAAGATTTCCGCTTGCTTTGGATAGGACAAACAGTCTCTGCGCTTGGTAATCCATTTCAGACAGTTGCCTTGCTTTGGCTTATCATTCGACTAACAGGATCCGCAGTTGACTTATCGCTTGTTATGCTTGCGCTTTCTATTCCTCAAGCTCTTACAACACTTGTAGGAGGGATACTAACTGACCGAGTTGACGCACGCACCGTCATGCTCTGGTCGGATGGTATACGCATCATCACATCGGGGGCAATTGCACTCTTTACACTTTTGAACTGGATTCCTCTTTGGCTTCTTTGTATTATTTTAGTAGTGCATGGTATCGCGAGTGGTATTTTTAATCCTGCCTCCAACAGTATTGCACCTCGCCTTGTTCCAGCAGAGGTTTTGGATGGCGCAAATTCTCTTACTGAGATGGTATCTCAGCTTGGTATCTTTCTAGGAGCCCTCCCCGCAGGTCTCTTAGTTGCATTTGGAGGCCCTGCACTTGCATTTGGGGTCAATGCTCTCTCCTTCATGGTAGCTGTCTTAGCTGCCCTATTGATGCAGCCGTTAATATGCGAAGAGAGACTGCATAAAAGTTCTTCATTTCAAAATGGAGTGCAAGGCTTTCTATATCTTCGTGAATCGCCTTGGCTTATTGCTATTCTGCTTATGGATGTTTGTGCTGGTATTGCTGCTATTGGTCCTACTACAGTAGGGCTTCCCTTGCTCTCCCATTCTATCTTTCATAGTGGTCCAGAGGGATATAGCATATTTATTTGGAGCTTTGGTTGCGGTATGACTCTTGGAACACTATTGCCTGCTTTGTATCGCCGTCAGAAAAGAAGAGGACTCTTAGCATGTGCGATCCAGATTTTAGAAGTACCACTTCTAATGACAGTTGCCTTCGTTCCATTTCCAATAGCTGCTGTCTGTCTGTTCCTGCTAGGTCTTCTTAATGGATATATATCTATCCTTTTTCTCACACTTATACAAACGAATGTACAGAAAACGATGTTAGGAAGGGTCATGAGCTTCTTCATGCTAGCAAGTTTTGGCTTTGTTCCATTTTCCTATACTGTAACAGGAATTCTTGCTCAACAAATTGGAATACAGTCAGTTTTTCTTTGTGCTGGTGGACTCATACTAGTTGGGGCAATACTTGGCTTGAGTATTCCTGCGTTGCGACAGCTCAATTAACTAACCTTAGTTGAAGTAAAAGCAACGAGCAACCAAGTGCAAGGTAGCTCTCACCTAGAGAGTACATGGTTGTGGAAAGATGGAGAGGACAGCGAGGTAAGAGAGCGGGCAAGCGACATCTTAGAGTGACTTGCGCTCTAAGAAAATGGGAGCAAACGGAGAATAACTATGAATAGGAACGGCGGATTCTTTACTTGGACAGCTTCAACAGGGGCGTGGTCTCGGCTTTTTGCAGGCTCTACAGGAAGAGGTTGCTGTCATTAGGCCGCTCTTGGAAGTTTCTGATGCTGCTTTAGACATAGAAGAAATGAGTCGCGTTATCGAGTAGCGTTGCCCGCTACCCTTACGCTCTATCTTGCACGCTCATGGTTCGATGCGCCTGATGGTATATGTCGCCATGTTGCCCTACACATTCTCGTCGCTCATGCAACAGCCGCAGATGTTCGCCGAGTACGTGCTGCATTACTACCCTCGCTACCCAATGCTCATCGGCGGATAGAAGCTCTTTCTCACGACGTACACGAGTAACAGGTAGTGCGCGATGCGGCGGAAGAACGGCTCACAAGTCTCTCATAGAAAAGAAAGCAATGAGGGCGTCTGCAAGGGGAAAACGCCCCTACCAGGGCCTGCGATTGTGTAGGAATTACTATAACGTTACTGTTTCGGCGAGATGTCCTGTAAATGCTTATTCCATGCATCAGCAGTATCAAGTCGCACGCGATTGGAGGAGTCCCGCTATGAGCAGATCAACCATGCGACGAGCATTGTAGCGTGGGTCTCTGTCGGCACCAACGCAGAGGTTGCCAATGCCATACATAAGTTCGAGGGCATCAATATCGGCACTGATCTCGCCAGCGTCAACGGCAGCGGCAAGCAACTGAGCACAAACAGGCACGAGGCGGTCAAGAAAGTAGGCATGCAGCGCGTCAAAGCCGGTGCTGTTAGGTTGCAGGATCGCGGCGAGTCCATGCTTCGTGACCAGGAAATCAACAAAGAGGTTGACCCACTGACTAAGTGCAGCGTGTGGCGAGCCACTATTCGCTAGCAGGAACGGACCCGCCTCGGCACAAGCCTCAACCTGATGGCGGTACACGGCAACAACGAGGTCCGCTCGCGTCGGGAAGTGGCGGTACATCGTCCCCATCCCCACGCCAGCCGCCGCCGCGATGTCACGCATTGGTGCCTCGACACCCGACGTGACGAACACGGCGGCGGCGGCGGCGAGCAACGCCTGCTCGTTGCGCTGCGCGTCGGCCCGCTTCTGTCGAGCCGGTTTTTGCTGTGCTGTTTGCCCTGCTCCCTCGTCGATGGTGGTCATCACATTCTTCCCTCTCTCAAACAATAGCTTGACAAATGGAACATTGTTCCGTATAATTCTATTGGAACAATGTTCCACTTTCTTAGTATACCATACCGAAAGAACTGGAAGGAAGATCTTTTTATGGATATTCAGGATAAAGTCGTTCTCATTACAGGTGCATCCGAAGGCATTGGCCTGGCTACCGCACGTCTCTTTGCTCAGGAAGGAGCAAAGGTCGCACTTGCAGCACGCTCTGCCGATACCCTTACTACCGTTGTCAATGAGTTTCACGAGCAATATCGCGAGGCTATCGCGGTTCCCACCAATATGCGCAACCAAGATGCGATCCAGGCTATGGTGGACAGCGTTTTTCAGCAGTTCGGAAGAAGAGAAAGAGAGAATCTATGAACAACCAGTTACACTTCGGTATTCAAGCTCCACAACAACATATCAGCTACCAACGACTCCTTGAGTTCTGTTTAGAGGTAGACCGCGAACCCCTGATTGAGCATATGTGGCTCTTCGACCATTTTATGCCTTTAAGCCCGCCGACAGATGGCCCCTGTTTTGAAAGTTGGACCTTACTTGCAGCACTTGCTGCGCGGACCAAGCGGGTGCGTCTGGGAAATCTGGTGACGGGCAATACGTATCGTAATCCCGCCATTCTAGCCAGACAAGCCGTCACGGTGGACCATATCTCGGAAGGGAGGCTCAATTTTGGCATAGGAGCGGCATGGCATGAACAAGAACACAACGGCTATAGTCTGCCCTTTCCCAGTGCTGGCGAACGAGTCAGACGACTCGATGAAGCCTGTCAGGTCATCCGGCAACTTTGGACCGAGACCACTCCGACCTTTGAGGGTCGCTACTATCAATTACACGAAGCCCATAGCGAACCGAAGCCCCTGCAAAGGCCGTCTCCCCCGATCTTTATTGCCGCAGGAGGCGACCAGATGCTTCGAGTCGTTGCCACACATGCGAATGTGTGGTGCTCTACGTCTCAAACCGCCGAGGATTTCCGCGAAAAGAATGCTCGTCTGACGCAGCAATGTGAAGCCATCGGACGGAATCCCAGCACGCTTGAACGCTTAGCCTCCTTTGTGATCAATCCGGCTGATGTGACGTTTGGTCAAGCACTTGAGACAACACAACGCTTTCTTGAGGCCGGGGCGAACCATGTGGTCTTGAATATCGCTGCATTCTATCAGCAGGAAGAGGTCATCACACGTCTGTTGAATGAAGTCATCAAACCGCTCAAGCAGAGCGATGAACTGAAATCAGCTTGAGACGGTTTTGATCTCCTTCCTCATCCTCCCTAGATGAGTGAAGGAGTCCCTTGTTACATGCAGCATCTGCTACATATAACAAGGGACTCCTTGTGTTTTTTGTTTTACTCTGCGATGGTCGAAACCTTCTTACCCGCATCCTTGAACCCGAACTTCTTGATGGTTGCGCGCAACCAGTTCGCGGTGGGACCATCGTCGATCTTCTTGCTGGTATCGACCAGGAACGAGGCCGTCGTTGGACGTGGGGCCAGCTTGTTTTCCTGGCGCAAGCGAGCCAGTTCATCATAGTGCTGGTATGCCCAGTACATGTTCACGCGACAGCTTTTACAATTCTTGGTGTCGCTCTCGTTCATCGCGCCACACTGTGGACACTCTGTCATGATTAAAACCTCCTTGCACTACCGAATGCTACAGAATGCTCTAACAGGCACTCGTAACATCCAGCATATACCTTGTCTTATGCCTTTGCCGCTACCTTGTCTTGACCATACATACGCGCCTCATCCGATGCGTTGATGACGGGCAGACTGCGCAACTTGGAAGACTTGCCGCGATCACCTGCCACAACCTCTGCCGCCGTCTTACGTGCAACTTCAACGCCAACGCTGGTGAGTGTTGGTGTATGGCACAGCATGTTGGTATAGGATACGTTCGCCAGTGGGCAGTAGCACTCGCCCGCCTTAATGCTGCGACGCAGTTCGTCGGCCTTTGGCGTACTCCACGTCTCACGGAAATTGTAGTTGTGGTCGCGCAGGTTGCCCATAGACTCCGCACGAATGCAGCAGGTCCATACATCGCCATTTGGCGCAATCTGGGCTGAAGCCAGACCAGCGAGACATGGAATAATCTGCCGCTTCTCCACGAGCGTCTGCTTCACGATGTCGTAGTAACGGTCGCGGAACGATTGTGTGATGCGTGAGACGCCCTTGAACTGCGCCTGTCGATTCTCCTGCTGCAAGCGGTTGATGACCGGCTCGTACTTGTGAATTGGCGGCGTGATACCCATACCAACCGTGTCAAGCTCGACGCGCTCCTCGGCGATCTCGCTGATAAAAGAGTCGGGCTTGAGTTCGTTGGTGACGAACGCGTGAATGTTGTCGAACTCGTCGATATTGAAATTCGAGATGACCGTGTGTACACCCAGCGTGAAGTTCTTATAACGACCCTTAAGGGCCTTGAGTCCTGCATAGGTACGCATGGCGCGCTCGAAGTTGCCCTTGACGCCGCGCACGATGTCATGCTTCTCGCCCACACCGTCGAGCGAGAGGTTGATAATCACCTCAGAGGTTGGAGCAGCCTGTAGTACTTTTTCGATGCGGCCAGGAATGATTTTATCTTGAATACCGTTGGTTGGAATATTGATAATACCGGGGCGACAGTGATTATATGCGGCAGCAACCATATCAGGCAGGTCCTTGCGCAGTGTCGGCTCGCCACCGCTAAAGGTAAACCAGAACGCATCGCGCCCAACTGATTCAAACGTTTTATTATACTCTTCTATTGTAAAATCATCATTTGGGCGTTGCCATACATTACAGGTTTTACAACGGGAGTTACAGCGATAGCTTACGCTAATCGTGAGGTTGAGCGGATTTGCAAGTGGCTTCCCCAACACATAGGCCGCCTGCATTTTCGCAACATTTGGTAAAATTTCAAGCACGTCTGTTTTCCTCCCCTACAACCGGACAAAACGGATACGTAGGCTATATAGACTTTTCTTTATTTTTCATCGGCCAATAATGCATAAACCTGAGATTGACCGCCAGTATCTCAGCATCCCCAATGCTCACAACGTCATACTCCAGTGTAGCAATAGCAACCAAATATTCCAGTTTCCGCTTTTTACCCGTCATAAAGAATAGAGTCAGTAGAAGCCACTTTCCTACCACATTTTTGTATGCGTTGTGTTATCTATTGTAACGATAGAGCGCACGAAACGTCAGGAAGATAGCCAATATTACTGATTTTTTGGGACATCGATTGGTAGGGACCGCATTAAAAACGTACGGCAACTACGGGGTGGCTTGCCTCTCACCAGTAAACGGGGTAAGCTGAGGAGAGAGAAAACGAATAGTAAAAGGAAGAGGTACTTCATTCATGATCGATCTGAGTGACCCTACCAATCCTGCACTGCATGAACAACTTAAGCGCAAAACTGCCGAAGGGCGTTACGAGATACACGAAATCGAGCTTGTGAAAGCTATTCGCGTACTGTACAGCAAGGGTGATAGCACGGGTACGCGTGTGCTCTCCGAAATTTTGCTCTATCGCTGTATTCCCTCGTTCCAGAAGCACTCGCAGGGATTACGGCACAGGCCAGAGTTGCGCGAGGAGGCTATCGCGAATATGAGTGAACATTTGTTGCGCGAGGCCCTGAACCCGAAAGAAGTGTTCATGACGCAAAATTTTGTGCATTACCTGCGTTGCCTATGCGCCGATGAGTTCAATCGCGTCTTGCGGCAAGAGGGCCTGTACTACCGGCGCGACGAAGAGGGTCGCCCATCAGGGCGTCCGCAGCATGTGCCGCAAGCACTCATTGATCCGTTGCGCCCGGCATCGCCCGATGACGAAGGTTTCTCGAATGCTGATGTTGCCGACCCGAACGACGAATACGAGCAACTACACGCGGACGACGAGAGCCAGCGCATTCTTACCTATTTGCAGGACCCGCTCGACCGCACCATCATGGTGTTGCGCGCCATCGAGGGCATGAAGTGGGACGATATCGCTGTCGTCTGCGAACGCACCGAACGCACCGTCCGCTCACGCTATGAACGCGCACGCGGCTATTTACGCGATTGTATGACAAAAGAACAACAAACTGTATATACCCCTGTAGTACAACATAAGGCACTATGATAGAGAGGCGTTTTTGTAGTATGAGTAATTCATCGAAATTGCAAGCCTTAAAAATGGCATGGCTCACGGCTAAAGAAGCGGGCAACACACAGGAACAGCTTCGCCTGCTACGCGACAATCCGACCGAACAGAATGAACTTATCACCTTCATTGCCGCCTATACCGCGACCGAAGGACGCGATGAGGAGCAACCGCTTATGCTCACAAAGCGCGCGATGCAAACTGCACTGGAACGTGTATTCGTAGGCCCGCAAATGGTTCCCGCCACACTTGTCGAGTTGCGCCAGCAGCGCAACCTCACAAAGTCTGCCGTTGCAAAAGCACTACGTTTGAGCATGGACGTGTGGCAACTTTTCGAGGATGGCACTATCGAACTCGTCAGCTTGAGCCAGAAGCAGCTTGACCGTTTCGCGCAATTCTTTCAAATCAGCGACGAGCAATTCGGCTCTCTGCTCACGAACAGTCAGCCCTCGCTCGGCATGAACCGGCGCCAGACCAAAGCCGGAGCACAACAAGAGGCTCAAAAGATGAGCCTTAAGCAGGCTATCGCTCGTAGCACGATGTCAAAAGAAGACAAAAAATTCTGGAATGAATAATATATGCAACAAAATAGAAAGA
>CAXTUE010000179.1:0-878 GCA_964247355.1 uncultured Ktedonobacteraceae bacterium
ATCCCCATCTGTGCCGCTGCCGCGATAGCTTCTTGCGTCTCTTCTGGCGCGTAGGCATCCGAGGACGCAATGGCACCAATGGCGCGTTCGCCAAGCACATCATGCGCTACCTTAAGCAGCAGAGCACTATCGACTCCGCCAGAGTAGGCAATCAGCACCGATTCCATCTCGCGCAAAATGTTTCGCAATACATCATATTTGGCCTGTGTCTCAGCACTAAGCGTTTCATTATTCGTAATATCTATACGGGAAGTATCAAGCATGTATTGGTCTCCTGGGAAGATGTATCCATTGACGCCATACTTACTCAATATATTGACGGCTGGCCAACGGAACACTCATCGCTATTATATCATTAGAAACAAATAGGAGAAGCTATGGATGAGCAAGAGATGCGCAAAGCACACATCGCGTTCTGGCTAGAATACGGCGAGAAATTAGCCACCGACATTCGCTACCCTGCCGCTCTCGCCGCTGCCGAAAGAGTGCTCGCGCTCGACGCAAACAACGTCGAAGCACAATATCTCAAAGGCACATGTCTAGCAATGGAGGCACACTATAACGAAGCGCTGGAAGCGTTTGAACATATTCTGCACCGAGACACAACATATGTTCCCGCATGGGACGGCAAAGCATGGGTCCTCGGCATCCTCGGCAAAAAGCAAGAGGCCCTGGAAGCCGTCAACACAGCCCTAGAACTTGACCCAAACTATTATCAAGCCCAAAAGCGCAAAGAGCGTTTAGAGCCACCAACAGGTTTTTGAGAGATACATCAACCGTAGGGACCGCATTCATCACGTCCATCCTGGCATATAGAAACGCGTAGGTAAAGCATAAATCAAGTCCGAATCAACAATCTAAGACCTGTATGGACCTAA
>CAXTUE010000179.1:888-1188 GCA_964247355.1 uncultured Ktedonobacteraceae bacterium
TCTCACACCCAAACCAGAACCGAAGGGACAGATTTCACAACGTCCTTCTGATACATCAAATACCCGTAGGGACCGCATTCATCACGTCCGTCCTGGCACTCTGCTTGCTTGTAATAAACCGTCAAACGTGATGTATCACTTTTCTAAACGCTCTGAAAACACAAAAATGTGAGCAAATTGGCATTCCAAAAGTGACCCATCACGTTTAACGGTCTACTAGATTATGCGTGTTGAAGAATTACTCTGGGAAACGGACGGGGGCCCCAGGGGGCGAGGAAAAAAAAACAAAAAAGAAGTGGT
>CAXTUE010000179.1:1198-4620 GCA_964247355.1 uncultured Ktedonobacteraceae bacterium
TCCCTACCATACATCCTTCGTGTATGGTAGGGACGTTCCCCTTGTGGCCGTCCGTTCTCGAATTCGCGTCCATTCTCGAATTCGCGTCCATTCTGTCTCACCATGTTGTTTTGTTATTGTACATTATCACGTCCTTGTTGGCATGTGCGTATTCCAACAAGGACGCGATGAATGCCGTCCCTACATCCTTCTCATACATCGTCCTCTTTTGAAAAACCTCCTGCTGAAAGGTTCACCGAGCCACATTCGGGGAATGATGGAGGCTGCGGGCACCCTGGTTCCTGTCATCAGAAATCGAGGCTTCGTGGGCAACCCATGTATCCTCTACATACAACACGCATCCGCGACCTCATCATTCATCCTATTCACAAAAACCTAATACCCGGCAGCACCCTCGATCGCCGAAGCAATCACGCTATAGCCAGCATCTGTCGCGTGTACATTGTGGAAGATGCTGCACTGCCACGTATACTTACAAATAGTTGGATTTGGCGTATTCGCGCCCCCGAAGGCATCAAATACATCGGCAAGCGCGGCATATCCGCTGACATCGTTCGCGAGATGCTGGTTAAAGCTTTGCAGGTACGGCACCGTATTGGGACACAGGTTCTGGTACGGGTCGTAATAATTCGTCACAATCAGATCGCCCGTGAGCTTGCCATTGACCATAAGCGCGTTATGCAACTTTGGCAAAATAATTTGCGTAAGGTTAGCATCAAACGTTGCTACATCGCTGGCAAACTTATTTGTGTCAATCGCGCACGTCTTCGTATTGATATCGGACAAAATATCGTTTGAGCCGATATCAAGCGTCACCGGACTCACCTGTCCCGCATAATGCGCAAGATAAAACAAAGCCGCATTTAACTGACTACCGAGATAAGGAAATTTGCGTAGCAGGGGAACAGGACACCCACCCTTAATCATCGTCGTGCTACTCTCCCCTGGACAACCCAGATTCGCGATTTTACTAACGCCGGAATTCTGTAAATCACTGTAATAGTCGTCAACATAGCCATCGTCATAATTGAGGTCCGGCTGATAGCCGAAGGTCAGCGAATCGCCCAACGCCAGATAGCGTTGTTTGGGACCAACATGACTAAGGCGAGGACTGGCAAACGTTGCGGGCGCAATAAGTAGCACAAGAACAAAGGCAAGCAAGCAGGGGAGAAAAACGCGTCGAGCAGGAAACAATCGTTCCACAGACATGAACGGCCCTCCTAATATAAATACAACTTAACAATGGACAACCCGTCCATTATCAATACTCGTGTACAACACATACATATAGAGGAAAACATATAGGTAACTACAATAAGTATAACCTGACGATGAGATATAATACAAGGGTTATATTACAAAAAATTGTAATCAACCGTAGAGACCATAATTATGCAGATTGAAAATTTCATTGAAAATACAACGCCCACCTTGTTTCATAAAACTCTCCTGGCTACCGTAGGGACCGCATTCATCACGTCCGTTGCCCACTCACACAACCGATGCGACGAGCGTAGGGACCGCATTCATCACGTCCGTTGCCCGCTCACACACCCCATGCGACGAGCGTAGGGACCGTATTCATCACGTCCGTCTTTGGTCCCTCGGTATGCGGCGGACGTGATGAATACGGTCCCTACAGGCATTTATAGCTATTCCCCTTGACAAATGACCGTGAGTCATTTACAATTACATCATGACAAATGACTGACGGTCATTTACAAATCCTTTCACTCAAAACAATACGGAGCATCATGGGCAACATTCTTCCTAAACATCGGGCAGTACACGACGAACAGAAGCAGGAGCGGCGACAGGCTATTCTTGACGCGGCATGGCGGTTGTTTCAGACAACGCGCTATGAGGCGTTGACAATGGTGGATATCGCACAGGCACTGGGACTGGTGAAAGGGACGGTCTTTCTCTACTTCAAGACAAAAGAAAGCCTGTTCCTGACGCTGGTAGAGCAACAACTTGCGTTCTGGTTTGCCGAGGTCAATGCACAATTGGAAGCACTATCCCATCCTTGCACTATTCCAGAGGTTGCCGACGTGTTGTGTCAATCGCTCGAAGCGCGTCCCGGCCTCACACGTCTACTCGCTATTCTACACACTATTCTTGAGCAAAATATTGATTTGGACTCGGCCCTCGCATTCAAATACTTTTTGTTGAAGCATTTCGAGTACACAGGGGCGCTACTCGAACGCTGTCTACCCTTCCTGTCAGCCGGTAAGGGTGCCTCGCTACTACTACAATCGCATGCGCTCGTGATTGGGCTGTGGCACCTTTCTGATCCCGCGCCTATCGTGCAACAAGCATTGCAAAAACCGGAATTACGTATGTTTGAACTACATTTCGCACCCGAATTTTCCACCGCCCTGCAAGCACTTTTGTACGGGCTAGAACGAACAGCTATTCAATTAGAGGAACAATAACGATCATGAAGTATTTCGTTACTGGTGCCACTGGCTTCGTTGGAAGCCATGTGACACGTCAACTACGCGAGGCAGGACATGAGGTTGTCGCCATTGTGCGCAATCCTGCCAAAGCAAAGAACCTTGCCGACCTCGGCGTGACGCTTTCGCAAGGCGATGTGACCGACAAAGAGAGTATGCGCGCCCCCATGCAGGGCGTCGATGGCGTCTTTCATATCGCAGGTTGGTACAAAATCGGCGTCAAAGATAAAAGCGAGGGCCAGCGTATCAACATCGACGGCACACGCAATGTGCTGGAACTGATGAAAGAACTGGGCATCGCGAAGGGCGTCTACACCAGCACACTCGCCGTCAATTCGGATACACACGGTCAGCTTGTCGATGAAAGCTACCATTTCACGGGTAAGCATATCAGCGAATATGACCGCACCAAATGGGTCGCGCACTACGAGGTTGCCGATCCTATGATCGAGGCTGGCTTACCCCTCGTAATCGTCATGCCAGGAGTCATATACGGGCCAGGAGATACAAGCAGTGTACGCACAACATTCATTCAGTACCTGCAACGTAAACTGCCCGTTATGCCAAGTAAAACGGCCTATTCCTGGGCGCACATCGACGATATCGCGCGTGGACACATTCTAGCGATGGAACAAGCAACTGCTGGTAGCAGCTATATCATCGCGGGGCCAACCTACACGCTGGTCGAAGCCATGCAGATGGCACAGAAAATCACAGGCATTCCCGCTCCACGTATTCAGGCACCGCCAGCCGTTATGAAAGCCATGTCCGCGACCATGGGTGTAGTTGAGCGGTTTGTCTCCGTCCCCGACGACTACAGCGCGGAATACCTGCGTGTCAGCGCGGGCGTCACCTATATTGGCAACAATGCAAAGGCGAAGCGAGAACTAGGCTATCAGCCACGTGCGCTAGAGGATGGTCTGACCGAGACACTCCATCACGAGATGCACCTATTAGGAATGAAAT
>CAXTUE010000179.1:4630-8203 GCA_964247355.1 uncultured Ktedonobacteraceae bacterium
GGTGAACTCATCGCACGCGCGGCGGTACAGCGTGGCATGCGCCCAATCCTGGCAAGTCGTAGTGAACGCACACTTGCTCCATTAGCCGCCGAATTACAGCTAGACTATCGTGTGCTCTCTTTGGACGAACCCGACGCGCTCGATGCTGGCTTAGCAGATATATCCACAGTGCTCAACTGTGCTGGCCCATTCACCTTTACCGCCAGTCGGCTCGCGCAAGCCTGCATACGTACTCAAACACATTATCTTGATCTAGCGGGCGAAGTTCCCGAATTTGAAACGATGGTAATGCTCAATACAGCAGCAGAGCAAGCTGGCATTATGCTTTTACCAGGAGTTGGCTTCGGCATCGTGCCTTCGGACTGTCTTGCACTTCATCTTAAATCACGCCTCCCTTCTGCAACTACGCTGTCGATTGCCTTTCAAGCCAACGGCGGCGTGTCGCGTGGCACACTTATCACAACGCTAAAGGACCTACCGCATCCGGGGGTCATACGAAGCGCAGGAAGACTGGCGCCAGCACGAGCGGGCAGTGAGACACGTCGTATCGACTTTGGGCAAGGTCCGGTACAAGCAGTCACAAATCCGTGGCGTGGCGACATCTTCACAGCCTACTACAGTACAGGCATATCCAACATCAAAACCTACACAGTCTATCCAGGCACATTGCTCGTATTGATGAGAGTAAGCGGCCTGCTCAAAGGTCTTCTTAGCTCAAGCTGGTTTCAAACATTTCTTAAGCGACAAACCCAAAACCAGCCCGCCGGTCCCAGCGAACAAGAACGCGCCAAAGGCAGCACCGTCCTATGGGGCGAAGTAACCGATCCACAGGGACAAAAAGCCGTTTCGCGGCTCGTTGGACCAGAAGCGTATGACTTCACCACCCTAACCGCCCTCGCCGTCGTCAAGCGTGTCCTGCAAGGAGACATCCAGACAGGATTCCACACACCAGCACAAGTCTACGGTGCTGACTTTGTCGTAGACATGCCAAACGTCAAACGCATTGACGTGTAGGGACCGGACCGTATTCATCGCGTCCGTCGCGACCGTATTCATCACGTCCGTCTTGTCCTACCTCTTTCTATCCATACTTTGATGTACCGAATACAAATTTTCACATTCATTAAGGAGGAAAAACCCATGATCGTTATCGCAGGAACAGCCACCATCAACACCAACCATTGGGATGAAGCAGTACAAAAATCACAACAAATGAGTACGACAAGCGAAGCCGAGCCAGGCTGCATCAGCTATCGTTTCTACGTTAGCCCAACTGACCGCAACACCTTCTTCATTTTTGAACAATGGGAAACACCTGAAGCACTGGCGAAACACTTCCAGACAGCACACTTTCAGGAGTTTGGCGTCTATCTTTCCTCAGTGCTCACCGGAGGAATGAACATTCAACGCTACGAAGTCTCTTCTGTAGGTCCGCTTATGTAATATATCTTTATGAGGTGTGCAACGAAACCTGGAGGTCTCGTTGCACACCTCATAAAAACTCTTGATTTCCCTTCGCTCATCAAGTATACTCACTATATCAACCTCATCTACCTACTACTCAATCCTCATTCACATCATCTCATATCAAACAATTGAACTCTAGCCTTTAAGGGTATAATGGTAATGTTAGTAATCAGTAATAATGGTAATGTTGTAATGAATGCCAAAAACAAAAATACCCTCGCCCTGTGTGATATAGTAAAGAAAATCATAACAACAAAAAAACCTGACACTCAATCGAGGACGCGCTAATGGTGTTTCACAAAAGAGGTAGGGACCGCATTCATCGTGTCCGTCTCTGACCTCTCACACCAACAAACGGACGGAATGAATGCGGTCCCTACAACACCAAACAACACGTTCCTTTGCTATATTATAATAGAGGTGGTGACGTATTATGACAATCGGCCATTCCAGCAGCATCCATCTAGGTTTGCTCCTCCACAATCACCAGCCTGTGGGCAACTTTCCCTGGGTCTTTCAGCAGGTCTACGACGAGTCCTACTTGCCCATGCTTCAAGCATTGGAGCGACATCCAGGCGTACGGCTCGCACTGCACTACACGGGTTCGCTGCTCGATTGGATGGAGGAGGCACATCCCGACTTTCTGCAACGCATCGCGACCCTTGTGAAGCGCGGACAGATCGAGATGGTGAGTGGTGGCTATTATGAACCTATTCTGCCCTCTATTCCCGATGATGATAAGATAGGCCAAATTCGACGCCTGACCGCGCGTGTACAGCGCGACTTTGACCAGAACCCCACAGGTATGTGGCTGGCGGAGCGCGTCTGGGAGCCGGGCTTGCCACGCTTTCTACGCGAAGCTGATATCGAGTGGACCATCCTCGACGATGTGCATTTCAAGAATGTCGGTCTCGAAGACGACGACCTCTATGGCTACTATGCCACCGAAGACCAGAGTTCGGTTCTTAAAGTGTACGCTACCAGCAAAACATTGCGCTATACCATTCCTTGGCGACCCGTCGGCGAGACTATCGAAGCCTTACGCTCGCTCACAACAATGGACGGCAACCGCATTCTGGTGATGGGCGACGATGGCGAGAAGTTCGGCAGTTGGCCCGAAACAGGTCCCTATTGCTGGGGATCAAATGGCAGCAATGGCTGGGTCGACGAATTCTTTACCGCCCTTGAGCAGAACAGTTCGTGGCTCCATACCACGCCACTGGGCGAATATGCACATGCGCATCCAGCACTGGGACGTATCTATATTCCAACCTCCTCCTATATAGAGATGACCGAGTGGGCCTTGCCACCCAAAAAGTCGTATGCATTCGGCAAGCTTCTCCACCAGTTAGAGCATGACAGACAAGACGAGATGCTACAATTCATGCGTGGCGGCTTCTGGCGCAATTTCCTGGTACGCTATCCCGAAATCAACAACCAGCACAAGAAGATGTTGCGCATCCACGATAACGTCTACGCCCACACAACGCCAGGCGAAAGCAGTGCTCATACTCACTTATGGCAGGCACAGGCCAACGATACCTACTGGCATGGTCTCTTCGGCGGCATCTACATGGCTCATGTGCGCGTCGCCATCTATCAACATCTTCTTCAAGCCGAAAACATCGCCGATGCCGCACAGCATGGCAATAGTTCCTGGCAACACTACGAGTTCACCGATTTTGACCGCGACACCTTTAACGAACTGATCGTGGAAAGCGATGCACAAAATCTCTACATTGATCCGCAGCGTGGTGGCACACTTTTCGAGTGGGATATGCGACGTAGCGCGCACAATATGGGCAGCGTCATGACACGGCGCAACGAGAGCTATCACCAGACGTTGCGCGAACACGAGCAGGAACGTCGTAAGCAACATGCCACAAGCGAACAAAACGTGACGCAGACGGTCGGGCAAGCCGATAGCGAACCAGCTTCACCACACACGACTGTACGCACAAAAGAGCCTGACCTTGACCGTCACCTCGTCATTGACCGCTACCGGCGCAACAGCTTGATCGACCACTTCTTACCCTCCGGTCTCACCCTGCAAGCCTTTAGCGAGGTACGCTTTGAGGAACAAGGCAACTTCGTCGAGCAACCGTA
>CAXTUE010000179.1:8213-8764 GCA_964247355.1 uncultured Ktedonobacteraceae bacterium
TCCTACATCGCGCTGGACAAGTACGTCGCGCCGGTGCTCTTAGCCCTGTACCAGTTTCGCTGACAAAGACACTATTTGTCCCACTCGGTACAGAGAAGTTGGTGGTACGCTATAGCATCGAGAACAAGGGCCAGTCGCGGCTACAAACCCGATTCGGGTGCGAGTGGAATATCAACTTGCTCGGTGGCGGTGGCAACGAGCAAGCATATTATCATGTCGAAGGTCACAGGCTCGATAATTCGCATTTCGATAGCACTGGCGAAGTAGCAGGAGTACGCGAGGTGCATATCGGCAATAGCTGGCTTGAACAGGATATGGGCTTCTCGCTCAGCGAAGAGGCAACGCTGTGGCGTTTCTCTATAGATACGGTCACAGGCTCGGAAGCTGGCTTTGAGCGTACACATCAGGGCAGTTCGCTCACGTTTGTCTGGCCGCTCTTACTCGAAGCCGGTCAAATCTGGAATACTGAAATTGTCTGCACAGGGAGCAAACCATAACATGAAACGTGTCCTTACCATTATCAACATCGCCGACGATCCAACGGGCTACAT
>CAXTUE010000180.1:0-8752 GCA_964247355.1 uncultured Ktedonobacteraceae bacterium
ACTAGAGGCCATCGAGCGGGCTATTCTCTTCGCCGACGAGACTGAGTGCGCGCTACACATCGTACATGTGAGCACTGGTCGCGGCATTCGTCTGGTTACGGAAGCACGAGCACGAGGCGTCAATGTCAGTTGCGAGACATGCCCCCATTATCTTGTCTTGACCGGGGATGACATGGAGGCATTGGGAGCGGTCGCCAAGTGTGCGCCGCCACTGCGTTCGCAGGAAGAGCGCGAGGAGTTATGGCAACAGGTACTGGCGGGCAATGTGCAGATGATCGCCTCCGATCACTCGCCCGCACCCGCCGACATGAAAACGGACAGCGACTTCTTTCATGTCTGGGGTGGCATCTCTGGTTGTCAATCGCTTTTGTCTTTACTACTAACCGAGGGGTACGAGCATCGTTCCCTTGCCTTGACAAGAATTGCTGCACTTACGGCAGAATATGTGACACAACGCTTTGGACTGTATCTGACGAAGAGATGCCTTGCTTTAGGGACCGACGCAGATATGGTGGTGGTGAACCTTGAAGCAAAGAATGAGCTACAAGCGAGCGATCTCTTCTACCGTCACTCATTGAGTCCCTACATAGGGAAGATGTTGCGAGGACGCATTGTATCGACACTCTTGCGTGGCAAAACGATTTTTCATGAGGAAACCTTTGTCGCTCCACCAAGTGGACAGTTGATAAAGCCGTCCTACTACAGGTTACACAGCTAAAATCCTCGCTCGAAATGGAAAGAGGTTGGAAAGTAGAAATCTATGTGGCAAACCTATTTGCGTCCAACAAGTCTCGAAGAAACGCTGCACCTTCTTCACCAGTACGCTGGAGAAGCGCGCTTGATTGCTGGTGGCACCGATGTGCTGGTTGAGCTACAGCGTGGCGTCAAACCGACGAAGACGTTGATTGATCTTACGGCCTTGCATGATTTGAAAACGATTCGCATCGAAGACGAATATCTTGTGCTTGGTGCGCTCACAACGCATAACGACATTCTAGCCTCTGCTGATTGTGTAAAGTACGCCTTGCCATTAGCACAGGCATGCCTGGAAGTCGGCGCGCCCCAAATCCGCACCCGTGCGACGATAGCGGGCAATCTGGTAACAGCATCTCCCGCCAACGACACTATTTCACCAATGATGGCTTTAGACGCGGAAATGGTTCTTGTAAGCACTGCTGGCAAGCGCGTTGTGCCTCTACAAGATTTTTACTCCGGCTTCCGACGCACCGCACTGAGACCGGATGAACTGCTGTACGCCATTCGCATACCACTTATGAAACCAGAGCAACGAGGTCTCTTTCTCAAACTTGGCTTGCGGCGCGCACAGGCTATCTCGGTCATAAACATAGCGTTCGTGCTGACCTTCTCCGGTGAGTATGTTAGCAAAGCACATGTCACGCTTGGTTGTGTGGCACCAACGATTGTCCATGCACCAACTGTAGAGACTTTTCTACAGGGGAAACGCCTGGATAGCGATGTGTGTATTGAGGCTGGACGGTTGGTCAATGAGGATGTCAATCCTATCGACGATGTGCGCGGCACAGCAGGATACCGCCGCGAAACGCTGGCGAACCTCGTAACGTTTGGACTACAGCGTCTCGCCGCGAACAGGCAAGCAGAGGATTGGGTAACGCAACCGATATTACTCGACACGCATGAAAAAGTGGGTGTGACCACTGCATTTGATGGCACAATCAGCGCAACGATCAATGGTCGGAACTACCAGCTAGAGCATGCACACGGCAAGACATTGCTTAATGCGCTGCGTGAAGACGTGGGGCTTATCGGAACAAAAGAAGGATGCGCCGAGGGCGAATGTGGAGCGTGTACGGTCTGGTTAAATGGACAGGCGGTCATGTCGTGCCTCGTGCCAGCAGCACAGGCGCACAATGGCACAATTACCACGATTGAAGGACTGGCGAACGGGGATGAACTGCATCCACTGCAACAATCGTTTATTGACGCGGCGGCGGTACAATGTGGCTTCTGTATTCCTGGTATGCTGATGGCGGGCGCAAAGCTGTTGCAAGAATGCCCACGCCCCGACATAGATGCGGTGCAGACGGCACTGAGCGGCAATATCTGTCGTTGTACAGGATACCGAAAAATTCTCGATGCCGTATTGAACGTGCCAACAGGAGAGAACGTATGAACTCACTACTTGGTGCATCCCTACCCCGACCCGATGCCCTGGGCAAAGTAACGGGTGCGACTTCCTATCCTGCTGACCTTGTGCGTCCCGGCATGTTACACCTGCAAGTCGTCTTTGCGCATCGTCCACATGCCCGTATTCGCGCTATTGACGCACAGAATGCTTTGGAGTATCCGGGCGTGGTGGCGGTTTTAACGTCAGAGGATGTACCCTACAACGCCTTTGGCTTGATTGACGCGGACCAGCCTGTAATGTGCTCTGATGTTGTGCGCTTTAGCGGCGACAAGGTTGCGCTGGTGATTGCCGAGTCGAAAGAGGCCGCACAAGAAGGCGCAAAACGTGTGACAGTCGATTACGAAAATCTACCCGCAGTCACTGACGCGCGCTCAGCTCTAGCACCCGATGCACCATGCGTTCATGCTTATATGGAGAGCAATAAACTGTTACATGTTCCTATTCATAAGGGAGATGTTACTCGTGCGTTTGCTGAGGCAGACGTTGTGCTTGACGGAGAGTTTACAACGACATGGCAAGAGCATGCCTTTTTGCAACCAGAGGCGGGTATCGCTTACGTCGATGAGCAGAATCGTGTGATTGTCGAAACGGCGGGCCAGTGGCTGCACGAGGACCGTCGTCAAATCGCGCAAATGCTGAACCTGCCAGAAGAGCAGGTTATTGTACGCTATGCGGCTATCGGCGGAGCGTTCGGTGGGCGAGAAGACCTCTCGATGCAACATATCGTGGCATTGGCGGCCTGGAAGACACGACGACCCTGCGCGCTTGTGTGGAGTCGCGAGGAGTCTATGATTGCGCATCACAAGCGGCATCCGGTCAATATTCGCTGCAAATGGAGTGCGCTCAAGAATGGTAAAATTACAGGAGTGAAGGCAGAGGTCATTCTCGATGGTGGGGCCTATGCCTCGACAAGTGTGGAAGTGCTCAAGGCCGCGACACTCTTTACCAGTGGCTGTTACGAAATACCCAACATTGCTATTGATGGCTACGCAGTCTATACGAATAACATTCCATCCGGTGCATTTCGTGGTTTCGGCGCACCACAGGCTCAATTTTCGAGCGAAATCATGGTGACACGTCTCGCACATGCGGTCGGTCTCGATCCGGTGGAAATGCGACGACGCAATATTTATCGCGAGGGCAGCATTGAGCCGACGCAACAGGTGCTCCCCGAAGGTGTAAGCGCGTTGCCTGTGCTGGAACGTTGCATTGAAGAGGCGCGCAATCGTATGGGAGATACACGTACGGAACAGCAACGGGTAAAGGCACCGCACCTGCGTCGAGGTATCGGTATCGCTTGCGGCATAAAAAACGTTGGCTACTCCTTTGGCTATCCAGAACAGGCAACGGCGACGGTTGAACTCTTTGGCGAGCCGGACCTGGAACGCGCGATTGTGCGGGTTGGAGCGGCGGATGTTGGACAGGGGACGCACCTGATTCTGCGACAAATTGCGGCTGAAACGCTGGGTCTATCACTAGAGCAGGTGACGATGATTTGCAATGATAGCAGCGAAGCCCCGAATGCGGGCAGTGCTTCGGCTTCACGCATGACGTTAATGGGAGGACGAGCGGTACAGGAAGCGGCGGCGGAGGCAAAAGAGAAATGGGGCTACACCGATGACGCCCATATCACCGTAACCAAACAATTTCGTCCACCTGCAACGACGCCGCTAGACCCTCATACCGGTGCAGGAAGACCAAACTATTGCTATGGCTATGCGGCACAGGCGGTAGAGGTTGAGGTCAACATATTAACGGGACAGGTGCAGGTTTTAAAGATTGTCAGTGTGCATGACGTAGGAAAGGCCATCAACCGCCAGCAGGTGGCGGGACAAATAGAGGGGTGCTTGGCACAGGCACTTGGCTATGCACTCTTAGAAGATTTTCAGATACGGGATGGGCGCGTCCTGACGCCGTACTTCAGCACATACTTGCTGCCAACTATCCGCGACATGCCAACCGAAATCGTGCCTGTGATAGTGGAGTCTGCCGACCCTAATGGCCCCTATGGAGCACGAGGTATGGCCGAGATGCCTCTGGTTCCCTTCGCGGGAGCCGTTGCTGCCGCGATACATGACGCAACGGGGGCCTGGCTCTCGCAACAACCGATGACGCCAGAAAGAGTGCTAGCGGCTCTGACAGCTCAGACCACCTCGAATTCGCAATCAATATAGGAAGGATATATTGTCATGACTATGTTACGCATTACCGTCAACAATGTAGAATTTACGGCACGAATGGAAGAGGAGGATGCGCCCAAAACATGTGAAGCATTCACAAAACTCTTACCATTTCATAGCAAAATTATTCACGCGCGTTGGAGTGGAGAAGCGGCCTGGATTCCACTGGGCGATTTTCAGCTAGGTGTGGGCTACGAGAATCACACCAGTCATCCGGCCCCTGGTCAGATTTTGTTTTATCCAGGTGGTTTTAGCGAAACCGAGATTCTTTTTCCCTATGGTGGCGCACGTTTTGCCAGCAAGCTTGGACAGCTAGCGGGCAATCACTTTCTAACGATTGTGTCCGGCAATGAGCACCTGCGCGAACTTGGTCGTACGGTTCTCTGGGAGGGGGCGAAGGACATTGTGTTTGAGAAAGCATTGTGAGATTGAGCCAGGGTGCCCGCAAGGGGGAACGCCCCTCCCATACACAAACTCGCTCCCAATGCTCTCGCGTGGTATGGAAGGGGCGTTCCCCGAGCCGCATTCGGGGAATGATAAAGGCAGCGGGCACCCTGGTCCCTATTCGAGCCTCAAATTAACGCCTATAGGTCAAAGCCCCTGTCATACTTCCACTTCAAAGTCTGGAAGGTAAAGGAGACATCATGGTATCGCTACTTATTCAGCATGCAGAATTGCTCGTGTCGATGGATGATGATGCGACATGGCGAGACGGTGGTATCTATGTCGAGGACAACGTAATTCGGCAAATTGGACCGAGCGATCAGCTTCCGCAGAGCGCGGACAAGGTGATAGACGCACGGCATATGCTGATTATGCCAGGGATGGTGAACACGCACCATCACTTTTATCAGACATTGACGCGCAACCTTCCGGCTGCGCAAGATGCGAATTTGTTTCAGTGGTTACGTACGCACTATCCAATCTGGGCGGGTATGACGCCAGAGGCTATCTACGTTAGCACGAAGGTCGCGATTGCCGAACTGATACTGTCGGGCTGTACAACATCTAGCGATCATTGTTATATCTGGCCGCATGGTGCGCGTCTCGATGACCAGATTCGGGCCGCAACTGAGATGAACTTTCGTTTTCATGCCGCGCGTGGCTCTATGTCAGTTGGCGAGTCTCAGGGTGGCTTACCGCCTGACTCGGTGGTTGAGGATGAAAATGATATTCTCCGTGACTCACAAAGAGTGATCGAGCAGTATCATGATGCGAGCCGTTATGCCATGCTGCGGGTAGTGCTTGCGCCATGTTCACCGTTCTCGGTCTCGCCCCGGTTGATGCGACAAAGCGTGGAACTAGCTCGTTCCTATGGTGTACACTCACATACACATCTAGCGGAAACGCTGGATGAGGCAGCATATTGTAGTGAGACCTTTGGCCGTTCACCTGTAGAGTTGGCGGAGGACCTGGGCTGGGTGGGAGCAGACGTGTGGCATGCCCATATGGTACACCCTGGCGAAATTGAGATAACGCGTCTAGGGCAAACGCAAACGGGAGTTGCGCATTGTCCAAGCTCAAATATGCGGCTTGCGTCGGGTATCGCACCAGTGCGACAATTGCAGCAAGCGGGCGCACGCGTTGGACTCGGAGTCGATGGCTCAGCCTCAAACGATGGCTCTCACATGCTAGCGGAGGTACGACAGACTCTACTCTTGCAGCGTGTCCTGGGCAATCCGGCTGCAATGAGTAGCAAAGAGGCACTATGGTTAGCGACGCGTGGCAGTGCGAGTGTGCTGGGGCGCGACGATATCGGCTATCTCGCTCCTGGCATGGCTGCCGATTTTATCGGCTATCGTTTAGATACACTGGCCCTTGCTGGCGGTGCTATTCACGATCCGTTAGCGTCGCTCGTGTTTTGTCATCCACCACAGGTAGATTTAAGTGTTATCAATGGCAAAGTCTGTGTTCTGGATTCGATACTGCAGAATGTCGAATTGTCTACGCTGATTGAACGACATAACGCGATTGCGTATGCATTGGTACGTGGGGAGCTTCGGTAGTAGAAGGAAATTCTATGAATTATCAACTTACTCTATCACCTGAAATTGCACTTTCACCCGCCGATTTCGTCGCAGTATGGAACGTGACGACAGAGTGTCGCGCGGCTGCTGAAGCACATCTCGTATCTCACAATATTGTAGTGCTGGAAAGACGCGAAGATCGTGAAGTTACAGCTAGCACAATCGAGAAGCTTGTTAAGGAAGTGCTGAGGCGAGAAGGTGTAAGCGGAATAACGGTTACACGCCAAGATACGCAGGATGGTACACAGTTACTAACAGTAAACAATAAAGAGAGATAGACGAGAAAACGTCTGTAGGAGTCTATATTCCATTACACCCGTTTCAGCATTCGACAATGTACAAATATATTTGGAATGTTTCAACATATCTTTCAACGTTGCAAATCGCCCAAAGGGTGTAATGGAATATAGACCTCTAAATTTCGGTAAATTCGTCAAAAATCATTTACATGAAGTGTTGAACGTGCAAGCCGAAACGGATGTAATTCATCAGGTACAACACCTTTTGTTACAGCTTCGGCGAGCAGTTGTCCTAAGCGCATTCCGAACGGCATACCGTGTCCAGAGAAGCCTCCAACTGCCCAGACGCCTTTCATATCTGGCACGACATCGGCAACTGGCAGATAATCAGGGGTGAAAGCCATTAAGCCTGCCCAGCGTTGTGCCACACGTAAACCTGAAAGCGCAGGAAACAGACGAGGAAAAACCTGCTCCAGCGCCTGCTGAACCTCTTGCGTTGTCTGATTCTCGCGAACGCCAATATCGCATTGAGGAGCGGCAGTACGACAACCGCCCAAGATAATAGAGCCATCGAGTGCTTGCTGCCAGTATTCTCCCGTGCCTGAAATGTTCACCGCCATACCAGTAGAGAAAATAGCAGGTAGCGGCGCATAGGAAAGGACTTGCCCACGTACAGGTGCCACAACCCGCCCTAGTTGCGGCAACAGGTCTGCTAGCCACGCGTTCGTTGCTACGACTACTTGCTGCGCCCGAATTGTTCCTCTTGTAGTATGCACAACCACAGCGTTTTCGTCATGCTCAAGTTGTCGTACAGTTGCGCTGACCATACGCGCGCCACGACGTTGTGCGGCTGTAAGCAAGCCTTGCACAAAACGTGCGGGATGAACAAGCGCGGTTTCAGAAGTCAACACACCACCAACAATTTCTGGACTCAATGGAGTAAAAATAAGCTCCTGAACCTGCTGACGGTCAAGTAGCTGTATTGCAACTCCCTCGGCTTTTAGTGCTGCATGATATTGTACGAATGCAGAGTGTTCGTCAGCGTTTAGCGATAGGCCAAGTGTGCCAGTCTCGCGATAGTCACAGGAAATCTCTTCTTCCACAAGCACTTGACGTAGAAGCTTCTGACTCTCAAGCGTCACCTGCAACACATTCCGCGCTGTATCATACCCTAGCCGTTGAATAGCGGATGGATACACTTCGGCTGGTCCAAGCGAGAGAAAGCCACCATTACGACCCGTTGCACCGTAAGCAGGAAAATCCCGTTCGACCAGGACCACGTTTGCTCCTGTGCGCGCAAGCCAGTAACATGTTGATGCTCCTAAATAGCCTCCGCCTATGACAACGTAATCGGCAGAAGCTGGTAGGTCCGTTGATAGTGTCATAGACTGTGTAGTGTTTTGCCAGTAGGATGTAGGTTCGGAGATAGGCAATTTGAAACTCCTAAATCCATTATCTTTCGGACTTTTGCTATCAGATACAGCGATTATATCATAGCGATGTTCTCACAAAGATAACTCTATATAGCCTTTACATAGGTATATGTATGTATACAAAAGATACCTCTACGCTAGAAAATGATGAGTCAAAGCATGATACCTAACGAGTGTTACTTGCTCCTGCGGCATAGAGAATACCGCCCCAGAGATGTGCAAGAAACAAAGGGTCCTGGTAACTCTCGGAGGTGTGACCCATCGCCGTGTACCAGGAGCGACCACCATCAAAATCGTGATACCACGCGATTGGGTGGTAGTCGCCCATGATGCCTCCAGTATAGGTTTTCTCGTCAACCGTCAATAAGACATGCACAGTATTGCGCGGATTGGTGGCAAAATTATACCATTCGTCGGTTCTTACCCACAGCTTTGGCAACATACGAGTCGAGGAGTGTGTGGAGTCGAGCACGGAGACGCTTGCTTGCACCACTCGTGAATGTCCATGCACTCGATCAAAGTATGCACCAACCAACTGCCCATACCATTGCCAGTTATATTCAGTATCGCTCGCGGAATGCACACCGGCGTAGCCTCCACCATGCCGAATATAGCGTTCAAAGGCTGCCTTCTGGCTAGTATCCAGGATAGCGCCGGTTGTCATTAGAAAAACAACGGCATTATAACGCGCGAGGTTTTCATCAGT
>CAXTUE010000181.1:0-355 GCA_964247355.1 uncultured Ktedonobacteraceae bacterium
CTTCTGTTGGCTGGCCTGATGCATCCAAACTTACCACGTATCTATGACCACTTCTCAGAACATGGACGGTGGTATCTGGTCATGGACTTTATCGAAGGACAGACGCTCGAAGAGTACCTTACACAAAAGGGCGGCACCTTATCCCTTGATGAAGTACTCAACATGGGTATTCAACTCTGTAGCGTTCTCAACTATCTATACACACGTCAACCATCTATTATTTTCCGTGATCTCAAACCCGATAACGTCTTGCGCACTCCTGATGGACAACTTTACCTGGTTGATTTTGGGATTGCGCGTCACTTTAAGCCTGGTCAAGCAAAAGATACTACCGCCTTTGGCTCTCCTGGCTATG
>CAXTUE010000181.1:365-8640 GCA_964247355.1 uncultured Ktedonobacteraceae bacterium
AGGCACAAACAACGCCTCGTGCCGATATCTACAGTCTCGGAGTTCTGCTTCACCAGATGCTCACGGGTGATGATCCTTCACTCAACCCTTTCTTCTTTGCGCCACTATTGATGAGAGGCCCAACCCGTCTGCAATCTCTACTCAATCAAATGCTCGACCTGGACGCGAGCAAGCGTCCTGTCGATGTGCTGCTGGTGAAGCAAATACTCCAGGAAATTGCGCAACGAGACCTATCAAGCTACAATCGTCCACTCCCGTCCATACAGGCAGTTCAGCCTACACCACCAGCACCACACACTATACAAGTAGTGTCACCTGTGCAACACTCACCGCTTGGCGAAGAGTTGATAACGTACACAAAGCATGCCGATTGGGTTGTAGCTCTCGCATGCTCGCCCGAAGTAAAATATATCGCTTCGGCAAGCCATGATAGCAGTGTGCAGGTTTGGGTGCCTCAAACTGGTAAGACGCAAACAATTTATACGGGGCATAATCACTTCTGGTCCAAAGGACCTATTCATGCTGTTAGCTGGTCTCCTGATAGCACCTGTATTGTTTCTGGCAGCGATGACCGGACGGCCCAAATTTGGGATGCAAGTACAGGAGAACGTCTTGCTACTTACTCCGATCACCATGCTGGTGTTATAGCTGTTTCATGGTCTCCTGATGGCGCAAAAATAGCATCCGCAAGTGATGTTGTTGCTCATGCCTGGAGTCCCGATACACGAAATACGCTCGCCAACTATGCCGGGTTTAGTCGCGGTGTACAGACATTGGCCTGGTCTCCCAACAGCACACTCCTGGCTATTGGTGTGCGAGACGACGTGATCTATGTGTATGACTACACAAAAAGACAAACTGATAAGCAGTATGCTATTCAATATCGTGAGCATGGGGATTTTGTGCAAGCACTCGCGTGGTCGCCTGACAATAGGTTGATAGCGTCCGCCAGTAATGATAAAACAGTGCGTATCTGGGACCCATATACAGGTCAAACGCTTCTTACCTATAAAGGGCATGCTTATGCAGTAAAAGCGGTTGCGTGGTCGCCTGATGGTATGCACATAGCATCTGCTGGTGTTGACGAAACTGTTCAGGTCTGGGACGCACAAACAGGTAAGCTCTCTTTTTTATACAAAGGGCACTTCGCGGTCGTCTATGCGTTAGCGTGGTCACATACAGGAAAATATATTGCATCCGGTGATGCTCACAACACAATTCACGTGTGGCGAGCGGTGTAGGGACCGATGATGGTGTTTCACAAACTACCGTAGGGACCGCATTCATCACGTCCGTTTGCCAATGTGAGAGACCAGAGACGGACGTGATGAATGCAGTCCCTACAGGTGACGTATCAGCTCTTACATCTCATTTCGTATCATCACGCAATGGCGAAGCAGGGTCGTTCTGTAACAGGTGTAGTAGCCTCACGCTTGGAACGATGGAATTATCAATAGGACCGTTAAGAATGCGTGTGCGTTCCTCTTCACTGAGGTCGTGTGTCGGGTCCCAACCATATTGTTTGATGTCTACATGTCCGTCTGGCGCGAAGACAATGCCTTCATCCTCCAATAGCTGACGCATTTTGCCGCGCTGCCCAAAGGCCCAACTGCCCGTTAACTCGCCCTTGCTACTCACAACGCGCTGCGCTGGAATGCTCTCCATAGAAGCTTCATTCATTATCCAACCAATCATCCGTGCCCCACGTGGATAGCCAAGTGCTTTGCCAAGCGCGCTGTATGTGGTGACGCGACTGGTAGGACATGCTCTCACTAGCGCGAATACACGTGACATGAGTATTTCCACTTGCTCACGAAAAGGAGTCATTTTCTCAAACATACAGAACGTTCCTTGCTATCCTCGGCCCAAAAGCTGTTGCAGCATGTCCCACAATTCTAGTACGCTATGAAAGCTGATAACTCCCAATGCGCAACATGCTAAGGTGATGTGCATATATCGCCACCATTGTATGAGACGACGAGCCAGCTTTTGGCGATGAAGCGACTTCTGTAACACAGCCTTCTTGTTCATCACCTCTTGCGCTTGCTGCCAATCGCCCTGCTCCTGCGGTAGAATTTGCGCAGAGGATGCTTTCTGTGTACTCGAAAAATACTGTTTGAACGCAGCTGATTTGCCTGCGCTTAAGCGTTCGAGCAACAGGTCCAGTTCGTGTATACGTGCCTCGACAGCCTGAATAATGCCAACACCGTTGCTGCTTGCCTCCGTCGCAATTCTGCGGGCCAGCCAGACATCTAGTAGCCGTCCCAGAATACCACTAAGTACAAGTAGAATCAGGGCATAGAGGGCCGACATCCCAAAATTGGCGTCAGTAAAGGTGGAGAGGGTAAATGAGTAGGAGTTGAGAATGTTCTGATAGTTTTCGTGTAAGAAGGCGATCAAAATTGCGGCAATGCCAAACCACGTGTGTAGCCATAACCAACTCTGGACACTGCCAGGAAGTACACGTACAAAGCGTCGTCGCAGCGAGTACGCCGCAACGCTGAGCACGAGACTAAAGGCAATGATTCCAAACAAACGAAACGGGTCATTCGAAGGACCTGGATCGGCCACTGTCTTGAGTCCGACAAGATACCAGAGATAGATACCGCCATAGAGCACGATTGATAGGATGAGCCAGAACCACGCTACCGGTGTTAAGGGCGTTTTCCATATTCTCCGTGTCGGTTGCTTTAAAGATTGAGGGTTACTTACTGTTGACATACTATTTTCTTTCTGCTGTCTGTAATATCTCTTCGGTTGAGCCAAAGAATGCGGCTGGTTGCACTCGAATCGCTGCTCCTGTTGGACATGCTTCTACACATGCCTGGTCCTTGTAGCCCGCGCATAAATCGCATTTGATCGCTATCTTCTTACGCAACTCTTCGCCAGCGTCACGGAGAAGCGGAAGTGGGCCAGCAGTAACACTTGTCCCAGTAGCGGGTGCTGCTACACCGTTAAGAACTGGTAGCGTGGGTCGTTTGCGCTCTTTCACAATGCCCTGCGTGAAAACGGTACGAAAACGTTTCCAGGAAGATTGTTCCGCGCGCGAAGTGCTTTCTTCGGCATCCACAATTGAGATCGCGCCATAGGGACAGCGTTCCGCGCATATGCCGCAACCAATACAGCTCTCAGTTATATACACTTCGCCGTCAGGAAGACGTGCGATACCAGCGCGACTACACAGCAGGCATACGGGGTCCTGGCACTGACGACATGCCGTGGCAACACTGATGTTACCAATCACCATACCTTTGCGGTTCATACGCGAGTGTCCGTGTCGTCGCTCGCATGCCTCTTCGCACTCGTTACAGTGAATACACTTGTCCAGGTCTATCAGCAAAACCTCGGTTCCCTCTACCACACCATCGCTAACAAGCGCATGGAGTCCTGCTGCGCGCGAACTTTCTAGTGGCGGCGGTGTAGGAACGAGTAGTTTAAGCGTAGTCTTCGCAAGAGTATCGGCTTGTAGTGTAGCTGTGCTTATAATGTATTCATGTAAGCGTAGGGCGAAGCGCTGTTTCACTTCAGGATACCGTTGGAAGATCGCTTGCACCGCTTGATGAGGCACCTCGGCTACACGGGTACGATTAATAGACGTAACTGTTACAGCGCGTCCATCTCCAAGCAGATCGAGACCGCCCGCGAAATAATCGCCACCCTGTCGATAAGCAATGATGCGTTCCTCTGACAGAGTGCTCCCGTATTCCTTCTGTGTATGACGCGCTACTTTGACAAAGCCTTCAAGCAGGATATGAAGCGTCTCACGTGCAGGGCGCCCGCTCGTCTCCTCTGTAAACAGGGGCGCGTTGCGTTCGTATTGTTGGATGTGTGATTGGGCAATAAGGTACTGCGTATCAGCATCGGAGATACCTTGAAACAGTGCCATTTGTTTTAGAATAGCGAGTGTGGAATGTCCACGATTTACCTGCTCAAAACGCGTCCGAGTTTCTGGCACTAGTTCCATCAGGCGTTGAATCGTTTGTTCAGGAATGCTCAGTAACAGTGTTGGCACTTGCGCTTTCGCCGAAGTTGTATATTGCTGGCCTGTCAGCATGCCGTACTCTCCGATGCATTCGCCCTGTGCGTGCAACGCAACTGGCAGTTCTTGTCCGGCTTCGTTTGTCATAGACTGCTCGATTACGCCTTCGAGAATGCAGTAGAGGTTGCGCCCATACTCGCCCTCACGAAAGACATGTTCTCCAGCTCTTAATGGAAGGAGTTGCGAGGATGCCAGCAGGTGCAGGAGATATGTATCCGGTACAATCTCGTTGTCTGCAAAGACGCGCTGGTTCCGCACACGTGTAAGCAGTACTGAAGGAGTCCAGCCTTCTGGCACGACATGTGCGAGTTGCTGTGCATCAAGACGTGCCTCCCATGATGGACCGAGACGTTGCTTGAGCGAGAGCATCAGCAAGTCGCGATGATTGTCAACTGGACAGACTGGCACACATGAGCCGCACATGACACACTCATGCGTGAAGTGTGCGACATGGGGTGCGACATCTGACGATGATGTAGCTGAGTTAAGGTCGGCAATACTTACCTGTGAGGACAGTGGGACAGGGCATACACGCATACAGCGATCACAACCAATGCACATATCCAACTCAAACTGTACTTGCTTCTGTGAAAGCGTTTGTGTCTGTACGCGATGCGTCATACCCGCTACACGTGTTTGTGGAGTGTCATGCCTCTGTGTTCCACGTGTTTCAAAACGAAATTGAATGTCTCCGAAACGTAGTACATCATTTGGATGTAGCGCGGTAATGTCTCTGCTTGCGAGACGTGTATCATTGAGAAATGTACCATTTGAGCTACCGGTATCACGTATTGCATACTGGCCTCGTTGCATATAAAGAATTTCGGCATGTTGGCGTGATACAGAGCGATGCGCGATGCTGATAGTCGTGTCTGAATTGCGGCCAATGCCAATATGTTCCTTCCCACGATCAAAGGTTAGATATGTCGCGGCAAGAGTAAGCGCAACCTCAGGATGCGGAACAGGTACCAGGCGAACTTCTACATCTTGTTGTGCATCCAGATACTCATCCAGTGAAAAGTCTTCAGCAAAGAGACGATCTAGCACAGGCGTAAGGCTAATACGTTGCTCGATTGCCCGTTTGAAGGCAGGAGCCTGCCCACGCTCTCCCAGGAAAAGCAGTCCTACGGGCACACCATTTTGTAGCAGGAGCTTACGATAGTTGCGCGGCTTCGGTGGAGCGATAATCTCCTGAAAGCGAGGCCCACGTACTGGTTGTGAAGTGATGCCAAGAGAGACGAAATCAAGCCCAGATAGAAATGTTGCGTTATAAAATGTCTCTGTCTTTGGAATTTGCTTTTCGCCGTGCAACATTGCGTAAGCCGCGGTTTGCGCCTGTTGGATTGCAGGATACCATTGACCGATGACGCGTGTCTTGCCTGTCAGCGTATCAGTTGTTTCAACGACATCGCCAGCCGCGTAAATGTCTGGCACACTGGTGCGCATCGTGCCATCAACTCGAACGCCTTGTCCACAAGCTATACCACTACGACTCACGAAATCTATGTTTGGCTGAATACCAATGGCGATGAGCACAATATCGCAGGGAATGTGTTTTCCATGTGCCGTAATTACCTTGCGCACCTGTCCAGCATCGCCTAGAATTTCAGCAATCTCTTCATTCGTTTGCACATCGATTCCTAGACGACGTTCTTCTTGCAACACCATCTCAGATGCTGTTGCATCTAGTACATCGGACCAGAGCGTTTCGCGGCGCAACAGGTGCGTTACGCTATAGCCTTCATGCACTAATGTCTCGGCACTTTCCAGCGCAAGTGTACCACTCCCGCATACAACAATTCTGCGCGCGCTGTGCAACTGTTGTACGACACGCTGGTAATCTTCAACGGTGCGCAACGTGCTTACACCGGCTAAGGTAGTCCCTGGACATGTCAGTCGATGCGGTTGTGCTCCATGTGCAAGAAGCAGTTTGGTGTAGCCAATATATTGTCCACTTTGCAATTGAACGCTGTGCTGTGCGGCGTTTATTGCTACCACTCGTCCAGGTACAAAGCGGATGCGTTGTTGCTTATAAAATGTGGAAGGACGCGCCCATAGTTTTTCTTCTGCTATGTGTCCACCAAGAAAATCTTTCAAGGCGGGACGGTAATACACAGGATAAGGCTCATCTGCGATGAGCGTTATGCCACAGGTAGCATCGTCAGCGCGGAGAGTTTCGGCAGCCGTTACACCAGCTATACCATTCCCAATAATTACATACTCCGACTGCATGTCCAACAAAACACTCCTTTTTCGTAGTCACTTCATGTAGCTCATAAAGAAAGCTAACTGTCTATAGTATGCACAGAAGTCTATATACATAGCATGAGAAATACATGAAAGTAGGACAATCATGCTATAACATTCTGTAACAGGTTAAGATACAACGGATGTTTCTCCCACAAGTCCTATCTTCAGAGCATAAAATTGACTCATCTTGATACATCCTCTACATTAAGGGAGAAAAAGAAAGATTGATACTTTATTCGATTAAAAATAGATTAAATGCTGTTGCGAACAGTACAGGGGGTGTTCATGTCATCATCAGTGACCAATCCGGCAGGACAGAAAATTGGACCATATACTATAATGCGTACGTTAGGGCGTAGTCCATTAAGTGCGGTCTACGAAGTGCAACAGGAAAGTACGCAAGAGGTATGTGTCCTAACAGTGTTTCTACTTCCTCAAGCATTTTCGACGGAGAAACGTCAACGCTTTTGGGCGCGTTTTGCGCGAGAAAGTGCTGTGCTCATGAAGTTGCAGCATCCCTATATTTTTCCTATACGGGATACTGGTGAGTATCAGGGTATGCCTTATCTCGTCAATTCTACAATTAAAGGCAGTTCAGTTGCGAAGTTGCTCAAGCAGAAGGGACGGCTCACACCTAATCAAGCTTTAGAGCTACTTAAACGAATTGCCGATAGTATTGACTATGCACATAGCAATGGTATTGTGCATGGTACATTGAGTCCTACAAATATTTTACTCAACCAGAGTGTGCAGATAGCTGGCTTTGGACTTATGAGTATGCTCACAATGCGGGGGCTGGAAGAGAGTTTAGAGATAGCGCAGCCTGCGGCGCGTAGCATCGCTGGTACAATGCTTGGTACACAGGGGTATATCGCGCCAGAGGTCTTGCAGGGACAATCGTTTGACGGACGTATAGATGTTTATGCACTTGGAGCACTTTCATTAGAACTGTTGAGTGGCATATCTCCGGTTAGCGGAACAGATATCCATGCTACTTCGCAGGGTGTTCCCGATCTTGCTGCATTGTGTCCTGAACTGCCTGCAAGCCTCGACTCTGTTATTCGGCGTGCCCTGGCCACAAATCCAGCACAACGCATTCAGTCTGCGGGAGCCTTTGCAGCATTGTTTGCACAAGCTCTTGATATTCAGCAATCTACGGCACCTCAGCCTATGATGACAACAAAGGTAATGCCTGATTCACAAATCACGCTACCAAACGCAGTTGATTGGTTTGTCAATGAGAATGCTCCTACAGGAAAGTGGCAACTCATTCCGCCGGTCACGGGGCATACGGCTGCAATACGCCCGCAGAATATGCAAGGAGGAATACCAGGAAAGAATGAAAACACGTCAGGAAATGACGAGGCTATTGATCCTTTTGTCTGGTGGTCAAGCATGACCGCTGCACAAGTTGCGGCTCAGGCTCCTGGTACATTCGCTAGGACGACACAACTCCCGACATCAAAAAAGCGTGTGGTTGCCCAAAGGCAGAAGCGTAGACGTGTGGTCGCTATGCTTGCGGGCGGAGGTGTGGTAGCACTTGGCGCGCTTGGCTTTGGGGGCGTGACACTGGCGCATGTTCTGCAGCATCCACAGAGCGTAACGACAAACACGGCATCTGTTGCGACAACAGCACCAACTTCAGCACCAACTCATACTACTGGGAGTGCGGCAACCGCAAAGCCGACGTCTCAGCCAACAAAGCAGCCTGTACAAGCTACACCTACTTCTGGGACGAACAACGCACAGCCAACGCCGCAGCCTACCATGCAGCCAACAATGCAACCAACGCAACCGCCCGTCCCCAGACCTACACAGGCACCCTCTCATACAGGCACCGTGATAGGCTCTACCAACTTGGCGATCAACTCGTCACAGAACTTCACCAATCCAGCTAGTGGTGCTGGCAGCATTCTCGTTCACCTGCCCAATGGTAACTTCGTTGCGTATAGTAGTGCATGTACGCACGAGGGTGTAACCGTCTAT
>CAXTUE010000182.1:0-8307 GCA_964247355.1 uncultured Ktedonobacteraceae bacterium
AGCTTCCTCCTCCTACTTACAGGAACAATTTTTGTCAGCATCCACGTATTCGGGACAAACTTCGCCCCGCGTCTACACTGGCTCCCAATCCTCTTAAGCATAATAGGAGCTACAGCCGTAGCCTTTGTTCTGATCATCATAGTAACAGCAATCGTCCATCAAAACACGCTAGGCAAAGACTTTGGTTATGGCTCCACAATCTTCTTTTATGGTCTCGGCATTGTAGCACTGGTATTATGGTAGGGACGGCATTCATCACGTCCGTCTTTGACCTCTCAAAACGCGTGATGGACGTGATGAATGCGGCCCCTACCAAACATCATTAAGCGAGGTTTGATACACTGGTAGGGAAACAAGCACATGTCAAAACCTATAGAAATCTTCCTCTGTTACGCACGCGAAGACGAAGCGTTGCGACAGGGCCTGGAAAAGCAACTGCGCGCCCTGCGGCGTCAGGGCGTCGTCGATGTATAGCATGATCGCCAGCTCGAACCTGATAATTCATTTGCTATTTGGAGCCAAGATAAAGCGCTACGGCATGATTCTAGCTCATGAACGCATATCTCTACGTCGTCAGCAACACACGCCCACGCGTGATCTTCGCCGTACCCCAATCCAGCAAATCGGCAAAATCATGTTGGAAGGCGGCGATTTCTTGCTGGCGCATCTCCTCGCTAGGCATTTCATTACTCTTCCATACAAGAATAATTGTTACCTGTTCGGGCATCTCCTCTTGTTGCCATATGACACGAATCATTGATCCCATAAAAGTGTGTTCCTGCTTCGTGTATAGTTTCTGCAAACGCTGCTCAAATTGCGCTTGTTGTCCTTTCCGCAATCGTACAGAGATTTGCAGAGCGGAAACAGTGATACGTCCATTATAGACATGCCACGGCGTTGCGCTCTTGCGACTTCGTCCTGGTGGATTCTTCTTGAACTCTTCAACCTCTTCGGTAGGTATCATATACATCTTTGAAACCTTGATGTATGAGAACCGCTTACCTCGAATTAGTTGAAGCACCCGCTCATACGAAAGATGCAGCATTTCAGCAGCCTCAGCAGCCGAAACATGACCAGGGATACTTAAATGTAATTCTTCTTTTTTTCTTGGCATGTCATTGATAATATTTATCGGTATATATTTCTGTAAACTTTCCTTTCAAGTTTCAATACAACAAAATTAATTTTTAAAAGTATATATTACTAAATATACTTTATTATGCTATAATCTATATGCTATAATCTTCTTATCATAACATTCAGCAGTTTCAATACAAGAGAAGCCCACAAAATAGTGAGGAGTGAGAAAGCGGTGACTGAACAACAGAGGCGGTTGCAGACGATACGGCAAGTGATGGTGACACATTCTATTCCGTTGGCTAAGCTGGCACTAGTGACGGGCGTAGAGCCAGCACGTATTCACCTGCTTCTGCTGGGATATCACACGCGCAAACGTCATGCTGAACGCGTGTTACAAGCATTGTCGATTCTAAGCGGGAAGTTGTGGACATGCGAAAATGTGGACGGCATACGCATCTATCGACAATATACAGAACCGTTTGTAGTACCCTACGAGATGTTTGCGGAACGGAAGCTACCGGCACGGAAGAAATAAGAAGAGCATGGTATAATAGAGGCTATAGATTGTGCTTAGTCAGTTAGCGGCGGAGGACGAAACAAACCGTGTCAACCATTGAAGAACGGCTACAAGCCCTTGAACGAGAGCACGCTCAACTCAATCAAACAGAAGAACGGCTACAAGCCCTTGAACAAGAACACACCCAACTCAAGCAAACAGCCGAACTGCAGAATATTGCAATAGGCGCATTAGTGAACAAAGCTACATTGGAACAACTGAACGAGAAGTACGATAGAATATTTGAAGCACTGACGACTCATGATCGTTTTACCAATGAACAGCTCGCCGAACTGAGAGGGCAACTGACCGAACAAGACGGTAAAATTGTCGGACTCCAAACCGAAACGCGCCAACGGTTCGCAGAACAGACAACGTTGCTTAAACAAATTCTCGCACGCTTAGCGGAATGATATAATAAGCGGGTATCAAAGATGATATCCCATTCAGGACGTGTCAATCGTCAAGGAGAGTTTTCCCATGCCAGAAGCTGTTATTGTTGCAACCGCACGTAGTCCTATTGGTCGCGCTATGAAGGGGTCGCTGGTCGAGTGTCGACCCGATGATCTTGGGGCAACGATTGTCAAAGCCGCCCTCGCTAAAGTTCCACAACTCGATCCCAGTTCGGTCCAGGACCTGATGCTTGGTTGTGGCGAACCTGGCGGTGAGTCGGGCTACAATCTCGCCCGTGTAGTCGCTGTGCTCGCGGGTATGCCCTCAGTTCCAGGCGTAACTGTGAATCGCTACTGCTCGTCGTCGTTGCAAACCATCCGTATGGCCTTTCATGCCATCAAAGCTGGTGAAGGCGACGTATTTATAGCGGCGGGCGTCGAGACTGTGAGTCGTTTCCCTCATGGCATGGCCGATAGCGGTCCGCACAATCCAGCCTTCGCACCAGCAGAAGAGCGCACCGAGGAACAAGCAAAGGGTGCTAACTCCTGGGAGCCTCCTAAAGACTTGCCTGACATCTATATCGCGATGGGCCAGACCGCCGAAAACGTGCGCCTCTCCGAGCATGTCAGTCGCCAGGAGATGGACGAGTTCGCATGTCTTTCTCAAGAGCGCGCCGTACGCTCTCAGCAAAATGGCTTCTTCGAGCGCGAAATCACACCGATCACGACACCCGATGGCAAGCAGGTGAGCAAAGACGATGGTCCACGCGCTGGCACCACGATGGAAAAGCTTGCACAGTTGCAACCCGTTTTTCGTCCCAACGGTGAGGTGACGGCGGGCAACTCCTGTCCACTCAATGACGGTGCTGCAGCCGTGATTGTGATGAGTGACACCAAAGCGCGGGAACTCGGACTCAAGCCGCTAGCTCGTATTGTGGCAAGCGGCGTGTCGGCACTCAATCCTGAAATCATGGGCCTCGGTCCCGTTGGCGCAAGTCAGCAAGCGTTGAGCAGAGCAGGCATGAAGATAGAAGATATCGACCTTGTTGAGATCAACGAAGCGTTCGCCGCTCAGGTCATTCCATCGGCGAGACACCTGAACATTCCGTGGGACAAGCTCAATGTCAATGGTGGCGCAATTGCTCTAGGTCATCCCTATGGCATGACTGGTGCTCGCATCATGACTACCCTACTCAATGGTCTGCAATCAGCCGATAAGCGGTTCGGTCTCGAAACGATGTGCGTCGGCGGTGGGCAGGGCATGGCGATGATTATCGAACGCCTTCAGTAGCACGATTGAAAAGAGAACACTTTTGTCCGCTTTGCCCGCTAGCTATCTCCGCCATTTGTAACTCATACAAATGGCGGAGATAGCTAGCTGAAAGAGTATATACGAGACCTCAAAATGTATATCAACTTGGAAAAAGATTTCCGGGTGCAAGCTTTCCTTGTGGGTCAAGTGCCTGCTTGACTGCATGCATTTGAGCATATCCTGTCTCACCATAAAGTTGTCTCAAGAGTTGCTTCTTGATGAGGTTACGGCCAACGCCATGCTCTGCAAGTGGACACCCACCAAGGTTCGTAACTGCTTGCCCACAGGCTAGTACGACTTCTTGTGCTGCCTTGATATCTTCGTAAGCATGCGGCACAAGATTCGGATGCATGTTGCCATCAGAGATATGTCCCCAAATTGCATAGTCAAGGTTGCGCTTCTCAAAGCCCTCTCGAAAGAGGTGCATCATGCCGACAAGATGCTCGAATGGCACGATCATATCCGCCGCCACCTTTGTAATCGCGGCGTTCTGCTCCCGTTTGCTCTTAAGTACACGCATATTGACTCCATCCGGCACAGCCTCACGCAACGCACGAACTTGCTCAGCACGTCGCTGGTCTCCTGGCATCACCAGTTCCGTTTCCTCAAGCACATGCGCCTCTTCAAGCAAGCATACAAAACGGACAAGTGGCACATCAGGCGCATCGGCTTCAAGTGCTACAGCAAGGTCATTGTAGGCCCGATTGACGTACTCAGAAGTAAGTTCGATCTGTATAAGCAAGAGCGCGTGTGTGCTAGACTGAAAGTGAAAACCGTTACGTTTATCACTTCCATCTTCTTGCACGATTGACAATGAGCGTGCATCAATATACTCGATTGCGCTTATATCTAGACCGCGATCATCTTGTGTACGACGAGTTTCAAGTGAGTGCACACGAAGCTTTCGCGTAATGTCTAAGGCTTGTTCCTCTGTTTCGCACGGCACAACCGCCATGCAGACTGCGGGCGCAGGTGTGACTATCCGTAGTGTTGCTTCTGTAAGAATACCAAGCGTACCTTCCGCACCAACAAACAGGTCTATCAAATCCATTTGCGGTGCCGCGTAATAGCCTGCCGAACATTTGGGCACGTGAGGAACGGTGTATGAAGGTACAAGAACACGCTGTAGCCCTTTGGAACTCTCGATCTCAAAATACCCATCAGGATGTGCAAAGTATTGGCCGCGCTCAACATCTAGCACATCACCAGAGGTAAGAACAACTGTTATCGCTTGCACCCAATTTCGTGTACTTCCATATTTGAATGTTGCAGGACCCGCCGCATTCGTAGCAATCGCTCCGCCAACCGTCGCTCCATCATAGGAAGGCACCGGCGGATAATATGAGGAATGGGGTGCTAGTGCCTCCTGCAATGCTCGCAATGTTAGACCGACCTGCACACGTACAGTTTCCCGCTTTACCTCAAGGATACTCGTCTGACGCGCCATGCTCACGACAACTTCGCCCATAGGCGTCGCTCCTCCTGTGAGAGAGGATTGAGCACCTATAGGTAAAATGCGTTGATACTGTTGCACGATGCGCGCAAGTTCAGCCTCGTCCTGAGGATAAATAAGGACAGAAGTATTGCCACCAGGATAATGTGCGGCATCATGCGAGACCGCCTGCAGTTGCTCTACATCTGTAATCACTTCTATCTCTATAAAAGGTGACTTCCGAGGTGGACGTGTTACAGCACAGTGTTTCTGACTTGCATATGACATGAAAAACTATCCTTTAGAAAATGGAGATGCTCTCTAAAATTATGACACAAAAACGTCTGTTGTAATCATTATCAATTTTCCCAACCCAGGAAATACAGTAAGTCACCCAGGACAAAACGCCCGCGAATAAAATGTCCGTTGCGGACAGCAAAATCATACTCTTCTTGACTGATTGGTGGCTCCAATGCTTGGGGGAGTAAGAGGGGCGCCAGATTGTTCAAGAATCCGGTGTACCGTTTCAGGAGAGCGAACAAGCGAAGCAAGCTTCGGACGATATTCCGCCTGCCATCTTGCGCAGAATTGTTCAAAATGTACGCGGTTCGCACGCCATAAAGCTAGTTTCTTGCTGTAATCGCTCCAACATTCTTGTGCCATCGCACCGCCTGGGTCTATATCCTGAAATAAAGATTGAATATGGGCATGGAGCAGTGCCTCATCAGGATAGCAAGCGTCAATGTTCACGTCCTGTGGTCTGAAGGTATCAAGAAATTGTTGGTACAGCCTTGACGCAGTAATCGTCGCCACGCCCACTTGCGCACCATGTAGAGCAAGACCACGCCTGTAGTGGTCAGCAATCATGTCCAATACGTGCGAGGTCACATGTTCGGTACCGGAAATTGGAGCCGACATATTGACGATAGACTGCGCGATACCAGCCAACAGGAGTGCACGAGCTACTACCGCCTCCCCTGCGTGCGAACGTAAAGCTATACCGACGGCATTTTCTAGCAGGATGGCATCAAGGTTATCCAGGAGCGCAAGTGGCACCTCACTATAGACATCCACAAGACCAAGCGCGCTCGCGAGATACCAATCTCCATATGCAACAAATCGTGCGCAACAATCGCCTACACCTGCTGTAGTAAGAGCTTGTGGAGAGGAGGCGAGCACACGTAGGTCGGAAAGAATAGCAGTAGGATAGCGCGAAGGAATTGTACGCTTAACACCATCTTTCAACAATACTGCCATATTTGCCGCATAAGCTGTTACCGAATTAGCGGTCTGGCAACAAATGTAAACACTTCGCTCCTCGCCAGGATGCTGCTCATCATAGAGGTATGCAGCATGTTTGGCGATATCGGTAACGGTGCCGCTTCCAAGCGCAACCAGAGCAATACCAGGGGTAAGGGCCGCGTACACACGTTCAACTTGCTCAAAGTCTGCATGTACGAGGCCATACTCATCGCTTGGAAGCACCAGTGTTTGCACAGTATAGCCTGCCTTTTGCAACAGGTTTTGCACAAAGGGTTTGAGATCCTGCTCCTCACGACGCATCGAAGTCTCATCCTCCACCAATAACACATTACCTCCACGAGCAATGCCCGCCCTCTCTAAGACAGCCGGAAGTTCTAGCAATACATATCAATTGAACGCAATAGTGTCTGTGGGTACTTCTGCTCGGTTAACCAACGTTTGAGGGTTGAAATATCGGCAGGGTCCAGAGGAAAAGTTGTCATCGTTGTGCTCCCTTTCGGAACGGTTCTTGTAAAGCGGCATATACCTCACGATACAGAGCGTACGCACTCTCATACACCTGTCTGTGCTTGGTATTGGGTTCAATATAGCTTGCCACACCTACACACATCTGTACCGCTTGATGCAAGTCGTCAAAGACGCCGCAAGAGACGCCAGCAACCAGTGCAGCTCCAAGCGCGGTCGTCTCCAATTCATGCGGCACGCTTACCGGAAGTCCTGTAACATCGGCCTTCATTTGCAACCAGACCCGTCCTTTCGCACCGCCAGAGACAGCGCGAATTTCCTGCGGGTGCAGTCCAATCTCCACCATACGATCTACGTTATCTTTTAAACCGTACACGGTCCCTTCTAAAACCGCGCGCACCATATGACCACGCGTGTGTGCAAGGCTTAGGCCAAAGAAGACACCCCGCGCATCGGCGTTCCAGGTAGGAGTCATCGCCCCACTCAAACAGGGAAGAAAGAGCAGACCCTCGGCAGCGGCAGGCGTTTGCTCTGCCTCCGCATTTAATAGGTCATAAGGACTAATGCCTCGTTGCGCAGCGAGAGCACGCTCATGAAATGCAAAGGTATCGAGAAACCATCGATAACTCCCGCCAGAGACAAAGCCAGGATTTTCAATCAACCACATAGCTGGATCAGCATGGCAATGCGTTTCTAGCAATCCACCTTCATCAAAGATAGGCATCGTAGAGACTGCACATATTGGCTCGGCAGTACCATTAATGTCACATACAATACTACTGGTTGTTACTCCTGCCCCCACACAAGCCGCATGTTCATCACCACTGCCAACGGCAACAAGCGTTTTTGTTGTTAGCCCTAAACGCTCAGCAGCCTGTCTTGTAAGTGGGCCAATTATGCTCGTTGCGCCATCAATACGCCCTAATTGCTGTTCGTCCAGCCCTAGGCTGTGTATAAGCGGTTGCGCCCATTTTTTGTTTTTTACATCGAAAAGCAACGTTGAGGATGCATTTGAGTAATCAACAACTGCCTCTCCTGTGAGACGATACGCCATATAGCTGCCCGGAAGCAACAAATAGTGCGCTTGCTCAAAAATATGTGGCTCATGATCGCGTACCCATAGTATTTTCGGCGCAACATGCGAGGAGTCTAGGTTCGCACCTGTCAGAGAAAAGAGCGTTGAAGCATCACTATATTGCGCTAGCGTCTCGCACTGTTTTGTAGCTCGACGGTCTAGCCAGATAATCGCTGGACGCAACACCTCTTCGCGTTTGCCAACACACACAAGACCATCTACCTGACTTGCCAGTGCAAGCCCAACAACAGCATCTGGCGACACATCCGCTTGCTGCATTACGTGTCGCACCGTCATCGCTAATGCTTGCTCCCAATCATTCGGGTCCTCCTCGGCCCATGTAGGAGCAGGATAGCGGGCATCATATGTGGCATATGCACTGGCAACAACTGCTCCACTTTCGTTTAGTAAAACGGTCTTCAAACCTTGTGAACCAACATCGGCCCCAATGACGTAGCGTTGTAAGTTCATCACGTTATTCCTGTCCCTATCAACATGCTGATCGGCGTATGGCTCCACTACTACTCTACTATACATCGCCACGGATAATACGGCCCATACTTTCGTATCGTTCGGGCGCAGTACGAGCGAGATAGGTTGAGTAGAGTAGACCAGCAATCACCCAAACGATCACGAAAAGCGGGAGAATGTTCAACGGAAACGGTGTACCCGCAAACCCTAAGTTGGTAAAGTAGTTGCCAATGGGACCTGGAATGGCTGGCATCTCAATGG
>CAXTUE010000182.1:8346-8557 GCA_964247355.1 uncultured Ktedonobacteraceae bacterium
ACGTGAACAGGCCAACGGAAGGATGACCTTTCAAAACGTAACGCGAAGGCAGGTGAGGCGATATTGACCATGATGTATACAATCAAAAAGGCAATGGTGCCAACAATAGCTAGCCATGTATACGGGTAAATGCCATCGGCCTGTACGTATGTTTTGCCGTCAGCAATGCCTAGCGCATAACTTATACTTCCATCCGCGTTTGTCTTTTGTA
>CAXTUE010000183.1:0-8554 GCA_964247355.1 uncultured Ktedonobacteraceae bacterium
GAATAGGAGTGACAAGAACACACCTGGACGCAGGACCTATGACTCAGGCAGGTCATCAACTTATGGGTCAGGCACTCTCCATTCAAAATGTCTTCATCAACGGTTGGGGAACAGATGATCCAGAACCTTTTAAAGGCCAATATAACTGGTCAAGTCTGGACGCGAGAATTTCTGATATACAAAGCAGTGGTTCACAAGCTATAATATCCCTTTGCTGTGCTCCCGATTGGATGAAATTCAGTAACGATATTGAAGCCGCTCCGTTACCTCAAAATTATCAAGATTTCGCACAATTATCAGCGCGAGTTGCGGCACGCTATCCGAGCGTCAAAATCTTTCAGGTCTGGAATGAGTTAAAAGGGTTCAACGGCGACTATCAAGCGTACACAACTTTATACAATGCCGTCTATGATGCCGTAAAAGCTGTACGTCCTGATGCCGAAATTGGAGGTCCATATCTCGGAGTGCTTCCCGGTGTACCTGCGGAAAATCAGGCTGTATATACCTATTGGCTCAATCATAAACATGGTGGAGACCAAATTCTTCTCGATGGTGGACCTCTACTTGGCGATAAACCCGACGAGTTTAATTCGACATTCTTTTCTGACTGGATACAGTGGGTACGAAAACAACCAAATGGAGGAGCAACTCTATCTATCGGCTGGTCCGAATTTTACACACGCGCGCTTACTGATACCTCATCGCTTGCAGCCAATCACTTTAACGCAACCTTCGCAGATGATACGATAAGCAACATTAAATTTGGCGTATCATATGCACTTTTGTGGGGTGCCTCAAGTCCTAATGGTGTTACAAGCGATCCAAATATTCCTGAAACGATGATGACAGATCGTGGTCAACCAACTCCAATGTTTTATTCAATGAAGGCTTTCAAGGACTATTTTGGTCCAGGAACAGCTTTGTATCGAACAACAATATATTCAACCACTGTAACGGTGCTTGCTGGACCTTACAAAACAATGCTTGTTAATCATCTACCCTCAGACCAAACGTTCAATGTGAATGGTACTAAGGTCAGTTTAACTCCGTATCAAGTTCTTATGATCAATACGCCAGGCGCAAGATAAGCACTTGTTGTCATCGCTTAATCTTTCGCCCTCAGCCGAATTTTCAGCTTGTTGAGGAGTCATGCCACTCCCAACAGTGCAGTTGCCATCCCGTCCCTTCCACCATAAGCGCACCCGCGTACTCCGGTTCTGGGTGCAGCTCTTGCATTGACCACCGTTGCACTTCTTGCGAACTCTCTCTACTTTGTAAGAGTGCAGCAGGCTCGCCGGGCACTAAGGAAACATCAAAAAGGTCAAGGGGAAGTGATAACCCCATGCCGCGCGCTTTAATATACGCTTCTTTGCGCGTCCAACAGTTGTAGAATGCTTGATGTTTTTGTTCCCCTGAAAGACTACATAAGGTAGTTTGTTCATGTAGTGAAAAACTGTGTTGTGCGAGTTGATCGTAGGGAATATCGGCACGCATATGTTCTACATCCACGCCCACATGTCTTTGCCAGCTAAAGGCATAGAGTGCTAGATTAGCGGAGTGTGAAAGATTGAACTCTAGCGAATAGCTCTGCTCTGGCATTACGAGTGCTGGTTTTCCGTACGCATTTGTGTGAAAGCGAAGAAGCTGTGGCGCAATGCCAAGATACTGACCGAGTAGTATGCGCAGTACAGCATGAGCTACTGTCCAGCGTTGCCTATGGACATCAAAACGAAATTGCTGCGCTTTGGCTAATTCTTCCATTGAAAGTGTTTCCTGATACTCAGGAAGAAGGTCAGCAGGTACGTCTAGCCGAGCTTTCCAAACATGAACATCCTGTTCGGCAAGCTCTACAGGTCCTGTAGGTAAGTTCCAGGAGGATAGATTGCTCATTTTCAGTTTCTCTCGCCTTCTTTACTGCATGCTCTGTATATGAGTAAATGTTCTCATCCATCTTCCTCCACCAACTACACTCGCATAGCTAACGAAGGACAGTAAACTGATGCACACACTACTGGGATAGCCAGTGTAAAATCCAATGGCAATACCGAGCCACGTCAAAACAACGGCAAGACTCGCGGCAAGCGCAAGGGCGGCAAATGGTCGGGCGACGAGTTGATAGGCAATCGCGGCAGGTAGAAGGAGCAGGGCAAACACCAGTAACGCGCCCACCGCCAGCGTTGCTTCACTGACAGTTATCGCCAGTAATACCATAAAGCCTAAGCCAAGTACACGGACGGGTACACCGCGCGCCATAGCTACATCGGGATCGAGCGAGGCAAAGAGCAACGGGCGCGCTACTAGCAAGAGCACAAGTACAATACCAATGCTTAATATCGCGATAGTACGTAGCGAGTCGACAGATGTCCCCAGAATGTTGCCAAACAAGACGGTGACGCCAGAAAAGCCCGTTCCCGTACCACTGGCATTTGTAGTGAACAGGCTTAGAAAGAGTACGCCTAAGCCAAGCACCCACGCCAGGACTATTCCAATCGCCACATCGCGCCCGCGCAAACGTTCGCCAAAGCCTCCCATGACAAGCGCGACGCCAATAGTTGTGATTAGCAAGCTGAGCAAAGGATTGATGCCGAAAGCCGCCCCACCAAGCGCACCCGTAAAGGCTACATCCGAAAGCGACTCGCCCGCGAACGCTTGATGGCGCAACACAACAAAGTATCCAATGAGTCCAGCGACGAAGCTCAAAAACGTTCCCGCAAGTAGGGCGCGTTGCATAAAGTCATAGGCGAGCATCGTCTGCACGTCCTGCCAGAGATTGAGTGTGAAGGGAGGCAACACTTCCGCGAAGACAACATTCATACAATGCCTCCCCACTGCGAACGTACTGGAGCTTTATGACGATGCAGCAAAACACTTCTCATCAATCGTCCACCGCGTACCAGGATATAGGTCGCGAATGCGAAGGTTGTGATGAAAAAGCCAACAGGATAGGGATAGACGTATCCGGCGGTAAGGCCAGCCCATGTAAAGAGCAGGGCAAGTAAAACCGTTATACATACTGCCTGTGTCGGTCGAGTTGTGAGATATTGCGCAATCGCCGCAGGAGTGACTAGTAGCGCAAAGATGAGTAACACGCCCACAACCTGTACAGCCACGGCAACTTCTAGTGCTAAGAGCATGAGGTAGCCGAACGAGAGTAGACGCACAGCTACACCGCGCGCCTTTGCTACATCAGGGTCGAGCGAGGCAAAGAATAATGGACGGGCTATCAGTGCAACGACGACCAATAGTAGTAGCGTTGACCATGCAATGATAGTGACATCTGAATCACTAATGCCAAGTACGTTGCCAAATAACACATTGTACACATTGGCGGCATACTCTGATGTCGAAAGATGAATAAAGAGAAAACCGAGTGCTAGCGATGCTGTGAGCACCGCACCAACCGCAATATCGCTCTGCCGGTTTTGACGTGCCGCTACATTGAGCGTCTGGATGCCAATCGCCGCGAGCAAGCCTGCCAGAAAGAGGCCCACGATTGGCGTAATGCCAAAAAGAGCGGCTCCCGTCGCGCCCGCAAAGCCTACATTGGCAAGGCTATGACCCGCGAAACTCTGATCGCGCAACACCATGAAATAGCCTAGCACACCAGCCGCTAGAGCTACAAGTGTACCCGCGAAATACGCGTTTTGCATAAAGTGATAGTGAAAAAGTTGTTGCATGTCCGCTAGCAGGTCCCATGAAAATGCAGGTGTATCAGCGAACGGAAGCAACATGAGTGCTTATCTCCTCTTCCCCTTGCCCGATCACGACGATGCGTCCATCGCTCGCACGAAGCACCTCGACGGGTGTGTTATAGAGACGTGAAAGCGTCTCGGTAGTGACTACCTCGTCTGGACTACCGACCGCAACCTGTCCCCGTGCGACGTAAATCACACGGTCGACAGCCGTTAGGATAGGATTGATATCGTGCGCAACCATGAGTACTGCGGCTCCCGTTTCATGACTAATCTGTCGAATCACGCTCGCTACACCCTGCTGGTTGCGTAAATCCAGGCTCTCTAACGGTTCGTCTAAGGCGAGAAGTTTGGGATTCGTGACCAGTGCTTGCGCGATTAATAGCCGTTGCTGCTCTCCACCGGAAAGCTCACCAATCGGACGGTCCGCGTATGCAGTTGCGCCGACACGCTCAATTGCCTCTTGCACTCGTTGTTCCGCATGTCGTTCCTTTACCCGTTGCAAAAATGGCAGTGGTAGTCCCCACTTATCTCCATCCAGCCCAAGTCGCACAATGCTGCGTCCTCGTATGCGTACATCGGTCTCGAAGTGTCTGCGTTGCGGCACATAGCCAATCAAAGCATTGCCTCGACGTGCGGGCGAACCCAGGACGGAAATGCTGCCTGTGGAAAGCGGAAGTAGTCCGAGAATGGCTTTGAGGAGCGTAGATTTTCCTGCTCCATTGGGACCAAGAATCGCGAGAAATTCTCCAGACTGTACAGTGAGCGACACATCACGCCAGATGGTCCGTCCCCCTAGCGTAATTGCTGCATCCTCAACCTGAACAACAGGAGCAAGGCTAGCAGGCAACGGGCGCGACGAGGAGAGAGGAGACGACGAATTCACCATCAAAAAACTCCTTAATACTATGTGATATGTGTAGAGGCGACCCTTGCGATCTCGTGGTCTCCTCTATCTGTCGTTATTTGCCCGTACCCCGTGCAAGCGCGGTTTGGATGCCCTGCAACTGAGCCGTTTGCCATTCTTGAAAAGATGCGGTTGCTGGCGTCAGCGTTTCAGTAATCGTTGCCACCGGAATCAAATTCGCCTTAGCTTCGTTAATCAAAGCTTGAATGTTATTCGGTGTGTTCTGCGAATTGTACACCAGGATTTTGATCTGCTTCTTGCTAATCTGTTGCTCAACGTTTGCCTCGGATGAAGCGGAAATGTCCTCTCCCTCAGATACCGCCTTTAAATAAGAATAGGGCGTCACAAGTTGCAATCCAAGCGCGGGTGCAAGATATGAAAAGATACTCTCGGTTGCTCCAACCGGAGTACCATTATATTTTGCCTTAATCGTTGCAATAGCATCGTGATACGCTTTGAGACCCGTTGTTAAAAAGGTTTGCGTCGACGCATCAAACGCACTGGCATTTCCTGCATCAAGACTCTTCAGATCATCGCGTATTTTGTTCGCCACAGCAGTTACATAGTCAGGATTGTACCACATGTGTGGATTATCCCCTGTTTTCTTGCCGTTGAAGTTCCCAATATTAAGCTCTTTACGTCCACTTGAAGGATTAGACTGCAAAAGCTTATTCATCCATGGATCATAGCCTGCTCCATTGTAGATGACGTATTGCGCATCGGCAACCGTCCTTGCGTTTGCTATTGTCGGTTCATAGCTATGCGGGTCGGCGTTGGGGTCGACAATAATACTCGTCACGTGTACATGGCTTCCCCCAACTTGAGAAGCAATGCTACCCCAGAAATTCTCCGCCACGACTACTTCGATTGTCTGCCCACTTCCGTTACTGTTTGCACCTGCCGTGCCGCTTGTAGTACTCGTCCCACATGCAGTCAGCAAGAACAACAAAAATATACTCATGAGAGCTGAAGGAAAAGTTCTACGCCATGAGAACATAACTCTCTCCTTTTTATTAGCGATACTTGATATCAATACAATATCATTAATTGAGACTATATGTCAATAGCGAAAACACTTCTTTGCCTTTGCCTCTTCATGCGTGATACACTATCTCATTAGAAGAATATATGAACACGGTAAAATACATGAAAAAGAATTTCCTTCAAGATAATAAAGAATATGTATAAAGAAGAGGATGTGGAAAGAATGATCGCAGAGAAAATCTACGCGGCTTTCGATGAAGTGAGCCAGCGCAACACGCGACCTCGACGGCTCATTGCGGAGCGATTAATAGAACTGGCCGATACGGGAAAGAATTTCACCACGGACGAGTTATGGCAAGAATTGCGTCACATAGAACCAAAAATGGGGCGCGCGACGGTCTTTCGTGCCGTGGAGAAATTGGTCGACATGGGGTTGCTTGACCGTATCGAGTTTGCTGACGGAACGCATCACTATCGTGTGTGTGGTGGAGCACATCACCATCATTTGACCTGCACTCAATGTCACTCCGTCGCCGAGATCGACATCTGTATTCCCCACGAGCAGCTTGAAGCGATTGGCAAAAAAACGAATTTTGCTATCGAAGGTCATTCGCTCACACTGTTCGGTCTTTGCGAGGGATGTCAATTGAAACAGCTTCAGTAGGAGAAAATTATGGCCTTTAACCTGAAAAATCGCTCGTTTCTGCAACTGGAGGATTTTACACCCGAAGAGATACGCTTCCTGCTGCGTCTCTCTGCTGATCTGAAAGCTGCGAAAAATGCCGGAACAGAAGTCTCACAATTGCGCGGCAAGCAGATCGCGCTTCTCTTCGAGAAAGACTCGACGCGTACGCGCATTAGTTTCGAGGTAGCGGCGTACGACCAGGGGGCGCATGTCACCTACTTGGGCATGAGTGGCTCTCATCTTGGCTCAACGGAGACGCTTAAGGATACTGCGCGTGTGTTGGGGCGCGTCTACGATGGTATTGGGTTCCGGGGCTATGCTCAATCAAACGTAGCGATGCTCGCGCAGTACTCAGGAGTGCCGGTCTGGAATGGACTTACAAACGAGGCACATCCAACTCAGGTGCTGGGGGACTTGCTCACGATGGAAGAGCATGTCCATAAACCGCTTTCGGAGATATCCTTTTGCTTCCTCGGCCATGTAGGTCACAATGTCGGCAATTCCTTGCTCACTGGGGCCGCAAAAATGGGCATGGACATTCGTCTGGCAGGTCCCGAATCATGCTGGCCGAGCACAGAACTCGTGAATTCAGCGCGGACTGTAGCCGGGCAGATGGGAGCGCGTATCACTCTCACAGAAGATGTCGCCGAGGCGGTGCGCGGCTGTGATTTTCTCTATACGGATGTATGGGTCTCAATGGGCGAATCACCAGATTTGTGGGGCGAGCGTATCAAGGCAATGCTTCCGTATCGGGTGACGCGTGAACTCATGGCGGCAACGAACAATCCCAATACGAAATTTATGCACTGCCTTCCCTCTCTGCACAACAAAGACACACAACTGGGAAAACAACTTTTTGAGCAATATGGCCTCGATGGTTTAGAAGTGACCGACGAGGTGTTTGAGTCTTCCGCTTCTATCGTGTTCGACCAGTCGGAGAACCGGCTACACTCTATCAAGGCCATACTGGTTGCAACGCTAGGCAGCTAACTCCATAGCTACAGGCTAATTGGCAGGTGCCCGTGAGCTTGCGTTTCTCCAAAGAGCACACGGGCCACGGCGATAAAGGCTGGCTGCGTATACTCATAGGTGACGAGATAGGTTTCGAGTTGCGGAAACTCAAGCAGGTCGTAGGGGTTGTACGCGGCGATCCCGACTACTGGCTTGCCCGTTTGCAATAGTAAACGAACGACTTCACCTTGAAATGTATTTTGTCTGGTATCCGCCGTTACCACAATTAACATATCCGCTTTGCTGATGCTCTGCTCTATAGTGTTCCACTCATGACGTGCTGAATGTGCTGTAACAGTGAGTGTCTCAGTTTGAAGATGGTTCTTGCGCATATACTCTACAAGCGCATCGCCAGTAAACTCGGTATCGACAGCACCTCCAAAGACGCTTGGTTGCAAAAAGAGGAGTAGAAGGCGTTGCTCTGGTTGTAAATGAAGCGGGAGGAGTTTCTTCTTATCCTTTACTAGCGTTGTTGAGCGTTCATATGCCATGTCGCGTAGTTGTTGATGCGCCTTACTTCCAATGACGTTCAATCCTTGCTTCTCCGACAACGCATCCCAGGAAAGTTTAGCTGCCTTCAGTTGTAAGACACGCTCGGCTGCCTCATGTATTCTTTCCTCAGAGAGCGTCCCCTGCTGAATTGCCCTGTGTATCGCGTCGATACTCCCGTATTGGAGTGTCGCTGTGTGTGAAATCAGGACGAGATCAATACCTGCTTGCAGTGCCTGTACCGTGCCTTGCTCGGTTCCCACGCCATCTAGGATAGCGTGCATCTCCATACAGTCAGAGACGATCAGACCTGTAAAGCCAAGTTTTTCGCGCAGTAGACCCGTGACAACGGCATGAGAAATTGTTGCGGGAACCATCTTCTCTGGCATCAGCGCGGGTAAATACATATGCGCGACCATCACGCTATCCCCCCCAGCTTCGATGGCGCGCCTAAATGGAAGCAACTCAATAGCTTCGAGCCGCTCCATTGTAAAGGGAACAGTGGGCAAGGCAAGATGCGAGTCAACGGCTGTATCGCCATGCCCAGGAAAGTGTTTCAGCGTGGTAATCACGCCCGTTGCCGCATAGCCCTTTACCATCGCAACACCGAGATGTGCCACGAGCAGTGGGTCCTCGCCAAATGAGCGCACCCCGATGACTGGATTGGCGGCATTGTTGTTCACATCTACATCGGGCGCGAGGTTCATATTGATACCCAATGCTCGCAGTTCACTCCCTGTTGCCTCCGCGATATCGTAGGCCACTTGCTCTGAACCAATCGCACCG
>CAXTUE010000184.1:0-8552 GCA_964247355.1 uncultured Ktedonobacteraceae bacterium
ATACGGTCCCTACCCGTATCTAAACTCTTTCTTAAAACACCATTATCTAATCCCCCAAAACGCACAATTACATTGATATGTGCAACTATTCCGGTTAAATTTCGTTTCAGTTTGCGGAAACACTAAAAAGATGGTGCCGGCGTGTCCGGTTTTAGCCTCTTTATTGATTGTAGTAAGTAGGGGGAACAGTTACTTGAGAAGAGTAGTTTGCATGCAGGTGGCACATCATGTGCCTCACTTCACTTTTCGCTGTAATTGTCGATAAAAGAATTCGCAGATAAGGCCACTATGGTGACGGACGTTCAGGGGGACGAGGTAGCGCGTCTGCGTACAGGGGATGCTCAAACTTTCCGTTTATTGATGGAGAGGCTACAGAGTCCAATTACAGGATATTTGCATCGCCTTGTAGGTGAGCGTGAGGTAGCATTAGACCTTGCACAAGACACGTTCCTGCAAGTGTATAAGGAGATCGGCAAGACATCTTCGCATCTCGAATTAGATGCCTGGATATATCGTATTGCCACAAATTATGGCTTGCGCTATCTCAATAGAAAACGCTTACGCGAGTTTATTCCTTTCTCTTTCGGTTTTGAGAGTCAGGGTGTTGAAGAGATGCAAGAGCCAGCGTTGATAGAGCCATCGTTTGAGGAACGCACCGAGACAAGTATGCTGATTCAAGAAGCGTTCAGCAAGCTAAGTCCTACCGATGCGGCATGTGTGCAACTGCATTATAGTGCAGGTTTTACTTATGAGCAAATTGGGGCTATTGTCAATATATCGTCCGAGGCGGTGCGCAAACGTGTTGCACGCGGCGTCGAGAAATTTCGTAAAGTGTATGCTCAGGATGGAACACAAACGAAGAACGCTTCAGCGTTAAAGGTATAGCGTGGTTTATGAGCAAGAAAAGCTATTGTAACAAATATTTTTTATCTATGTATAAAATGCCTTCTATGAAAAATGTGTCTATGAGTGTGTTACTGCAAAGGACAAAAAGAGTATGAGACATCCAACCGATGACATGCTACTTGCATATGTCCGGCAGCAGCAACGTTCCCTTTGGCCTGTCGAACTACAAGAGCATCTTGCTCACTGTTCTGAGTGCAACGGACGATGTAGAGACTTCAAGCTGGCAGGGGATATGCTAGAGCAATGGGCGTTCTCCTCCACTGCAAATCCGCTCTATGCCACGGTCTCGAAACGTGTTATGCGTACAATTCACGAGCAACAGACTGCACCCGTGACGCGTACACGGAGTGGCATTGCTCGTGCCCGTGTAGCACTACCCTTAGTTGTTGTACTTGTTTTGTTCGCCTCTATCTTGCTTGTGGGATGGGGTGTGAATATCATGGGGAATGAGGCGAAATCACAGCAGTCACAACCAACACCGCCAGTTGTGTCGCAGCAACCAACTGCGAGTGTGCCAACACCAACTCTGGGACCGATGCCGACGGTTGTGGTCAGTCCGACTACGACGGGACCTACTGGATCAGGTAGTGGTCAGTCGACGGCGACATCAACGCCGCAAAGTGCAGCATCTATTCAGGCAAATGATCCGCACTGTACAACTGCCATTAATATTGCTCAGGACCAATTACGTGTGTGTGGCGAGAATTTTACTCCTAACACAACTGTCCTAATTTATTATCACTTCGCGGGAAGTACGAAAAAACATAGTGCTCAAGTAACGGCTAATGGGACGTTTATTGATGTATTGTACATACACGATTGTAGGGGTGTGCCCAGCTCGATTTATGTACAAAATACAACAACGCTGGATGAGACAGCCCAGATAACTCAAAATATCACCTTTAAAACATGTCAAGGTTAGGTAATTGAAAGCAATTCAAGCATAGCGTTTGAGAGTCCTTACTTCGCGACTCTCAAAGGAAGGATGAAGTGGAATGAAGCGACAGTGCGCATGGTGCTTACGACTCATGAATAGTGCAGGGGAATATCTTTCACCGGCGCCACTGCCTAAGCTCTACGACGCAACACACGGCATATGTGCTGTCTGTGGAAAGAGGTGGATGGAGCAGGCGATGGGACCCCAGGACACGAACGATATGTGTATTCAGTTGCACTCTAGTATTGCTGAAAGCGTAGCATATTCCCTTACCGAACATTCGACAACGGCAGGTAGATGGTGATGTAGTCTAGCACAAACGTATATCCCCTCTCTTTATTGCATGAAGACGCGCACCCGTTGCGTGTCGTCGCCAGAAGGACTGTACAGGAAGTAGCTATCTCCCCCGGCTACCTCCTGTGCAGTCCTTCTTTCATGTTATTGCTGCAAAAATTTTTGCATTAGGTTATTCACCTCATCCGGTTGCTCTTGCTGAACCCAGTGACCACTGGTGGCGATGCGGCGCACCTGTATTTTGGGGACCCATGATTCGAGACCATATGTCAGTGCTGTATCAAGTGCGGTATCCTGTGTACCCCAGATGAGGAGCGTTGGGACCTGAATAATTGTTTCTGTGCCGATACCATAGCCACGGCGCATAATCTGCCGGTAATAGTTTAAACTCGCGGTCAACGCTCCTGGTTTACTCATTGCTGCTTGATATTGCAGGAGTACGTCGGGTGGAAAGGCAGATTTCTGGACCGCACTTTCATAGATAGCTTTGCCGATTGCTTGTGCGTGATTAGCTTTCAAGATGGCTTCGGGCAACCAGGGAAGCTGAAAGAAGAAAACATACCAGCTTTTACGCAGTTGTTGAATTGTACGCAGTTCGCGCTGAAAAGCCTGTGGATGCGGAGCGTTCAGCACTATCAAACGTCGCGTTATCTGCGGATAGCGCATGGCGAAGGCCCACGCGAGGACGCCGCCCCAGTCGTGTCCAACGATAATCGCCTTTTCTTGTCCAATCCCTTTGATGAGTCCCTCGATATCGCGTAGCAGCGTCGGGACATCGTAACCTGTACGCGGCTTATCGGTATCGTTGTAGCCACGCAGGTCGGGCGCGACAACAGTATAGCCCTGTTCGGCAAGAAAGAGGATTTGATGACGCCAGGAGTACCAGAACTCTGGAAAGCCATGCAGCAAGACGATCAGTGGCCCGTTGTTCTCTTCGCCTTCGAGCACATAATGCATACGTATGCCATTTGTGATGATAGTGCGGTGTTGCCATGTCTGTAGTGTTGTTGCCATATACAAATTCCTATTGAACATAGTTGTGCTGGACGCAATTGTGCTAGATGCAAGCGAGGCATGACAGGGTAGTGTTAAGACAGGGGCCCCACAAGGGGAATGCCCCTATAGGCGTTAACTTAAGGCTCGGCTGAGGACCAGGGCGCCCGCAAGGGGAACGCCCTTCCCATACCTAAACCCGCTTCCACTGCGCTCTCGTGGTACGGGAGAGGCGTTCCCCGAGCCGAATTCGGGGAATGATAAAGGCAGCGGGCGTCCTGGTCCCTTATCATGCTTCCCTTTAATTTCCCTGAGTATCGTTGTACACAATGGCGCGTTTCACCTGCTCGATAAGATCGGTGACGGGAATACCACGTGGGCAGGCGTCGGCACAGTTGAAGATGGTACGGCAACGCCATACACCGTCGCGCTGGCCCAGGATGCCTAGGCGCTCACCGCCGCCCTGATCGCGGCTATCGAAGATGAAGCGATGCGCGTTCACGATTGAGGCAGGACCGACCCAATCGGGATTGCCCCAGACGGACGGACAGGAGCCAGTGCATGCACCACACAGAATGCACTTGGTACCTTCGTCGAAGCGCGCACGTTCCTCCGGGCTTTGCAGTCGCTCAGTGCCTGGTTCATTATCATATGTAATCAGGAATGGCTTGACGGACTTATACTTGTCGAAGAACTGGTCCATGTCCACCACAAGATCGCGAATTACAGGAAAGCCCAGCATTGGCTCGATGGTGACTTTGTTGCCAACGTCGCGCATCAGCACCTTGCATGCAAGACGGTTGCGCCCGTTGATACGCATGGCATCGGAGCCACAGACGCCGTGAGCACATGAACGGCGATAGGTCAGGGTGCCATCCATGTTCCATTTTATGGTGTTCAATGTATCTAAAAGACGGTCAATCGGATCGGCCTCGACGCGGTATTCTGCCCAGTATGGCTTTTTGTCCTGTTCGGGGTCATAGCGCTTAATGCGCACCAGTACGTTCATTGTTGCTCTATCTCCTTGACACAGAGTTTGTATCAATCACTTCTACAAGGATATGCCTTGTAGAAGTGATTGATACAAACTCTGTTAGTATTTACGTTCTTTAGGAATGAATATCGGGTCGTCAACCATAAGTACATCCTTATAATCCAGGCGAACGTCGTGCGTCTTTGTACCTTTATAGGCAAGCGTGTGCTTGAGCCAGTTCGCGTCGTCCCGCTTCTGATAGTCCAGGCGGAAGTGCGCGCCGCGACTCTCGGTACGAGCCAGTGCGCCGTGCGTTGTAGCCTCGGCACAGTCGAGTAGGAAGCCGAGTTCGATTGTTTCGACCAATTCAGTGTTGAAACGCTTGCCCTTGTCTTGAATCTGCACGTTGCGGTATGCATCCTGCAGGCCATCAAGCGTGTCGAGGGCGTGACGTAGACCACGGTCGGTACGCTCAACCATGACCTTCTCGTCCATCTCATTCTGCATTTCGCTACGAATACGTGCGGCAGACTCGCCACCGGATGAGCTATAGATGCGGTCGATGAGTTCACGCGAGTAGGCTTCAGGTTCGGAAGGCAATGGGGCGTGATCGTTCTCCTGAATGAACTGCGCCATGTGCTTGCCTGCGCGTCGCCCGAACACGATCAGGTCGACCAGCGAATTGGTGCCGAGACGGTTCGCGCCGTGTACCGAGACGCAGGCAACCTCACCTGCTGCATAGAAGCCGGGGGAGACCGTCCATTGTGGATCGATTACAACGCGCGCGTCAATATCCGTTGGAATACCACCCATTGCATAGTGCGCGGTTGGCTGAATCGGTACAGGCTCGGTGATTGGCTCGACACCGAGATAGTTACGGGCAAAATCGGTGATGTCAGGCAACTTCTCGGCAATCTTTTTCGCGCCGAGGTGACGTACGTCGAGGAAGACATAATCCTTGCCATCGACGCCGTTGCCATCTTTGATCTCTTGTACTATGCAACGCGACACGATGTCGCGCGGCGCGAGGTCCTTCAACGTGGGCATGTAGCGTTCCATGAAGTATTCGCCTTTGCCGTTGAGTATCTTGCCGCCCTCGCCGCGCGCTGCCTCGCTGAGCAGCACACCTACCTTGTAAATGCCTGTTGGGTGGAACTGGTACATCTCCATGTCTTGTAGAGGAATACCGCGTCGATAGGCAACTGACATACCATCACCCATGCAGGCAAAGGCGTTGCTGGTGACGCGCCATGCACGTCCATAGCCGCCCGTGGCGAACAGAATCGCTTTGGCATGGAAGGTATGAATTTCGCCGGTACGGATTTCGAGCGCGACCACGCCGCATGCCTGCCCATCGTTCATGAGCAGGTCAAGCATCAAGAACTCATTGAAGAAACGTACCTGATTTTTGATGGCACTCTGATACATCGTTTGCAGAATCATATGCCCTGTACGGTCGGCGGCGTAACAGGAGCGACGTACGGGACCTTCGCCATAGTTGCGTGTATGCCCACCGAAGCGGCGCTGGTCAATACGTCCGTCGTCAGTGCGATTGAAAGGCAGGCCGCGATGCTCAAGCTCGTATACCGCGTCAATGGCTTCGCGCGTCAGAACTTCTGCCGCAGGTTGGTCTACCAGATAGTCGCCGCCCTTCACGGTATCATACATGTGCCACTTCCAGTGATCCTCTTCCTGGTTGCCAAGCGCAGCCGCTACACCACCCTGCGCCGCACCTGTATGTGAGCGTGTGGGATAAACCTTCGTCAGCACAGCAACGCTGGCCTGTGGCAATTGCATGGCCGCCATCAGACCGGCACCACCGGAGCCGACGATGACTACATCAAACTTATGATACATAATATGTCCTCACTAGGGCACCCGCAAGGGGATGTCCTTCCCATGCGACGGAACGTCGTGGGATGGTTCGTGTATGTACGGGAGGGGCATCCTACTCCTTACTCATCTTGCCAACGAACTTCATTCTAGCTTCGCTTAAGCAAGATGCAAGGAGGCTTGTGGGTGCCCTAGCTCCCCACAGTAACTAACTACCTTACCGTGCATGCAGGGCCAAGATTGCCCGTGTGCTGGAAGGTGATAAGAGTGATTGTACCCAACATAAAAAAGACAAGCAGTAAGACGCCTGCGGTAGAAAGCAGTGCCAATCGTGGACCACGTGAACGCACGTAGTCGTCAATAACCACACGCAGTCCGTTCATGCCATGTGTAAGTGCCAGTGTCAGGAGCACCCAGTCGAAGAGCCGCCAGAGTGGATTATCATAGCGCATGGCCACAAACTGGTAAGTGGTGCAGTGAACATCATTAGTGACATGCATGATGAACAGGTGAATGATGGCGAGAAAGATAAGCACGACGCCAGAGACGCGGAAAAAATACCACGAAAAGGTTTCTAATCCGCCCCCTGCCGGACGCGGCCCGCGACCTGTAGATACGTTTAACATAAGACAAACTCCTCTTTAAAAGATATCAAACGCCGCCGGTAGGGACCTCTGTATCACGGCCTTCTAGCTTATCGTTGACAAGGACGTGATACATCGGTCCCTACAATTAATGGCCAGAACTCGCGGTCGGTACATGCGTGAACCAGTATAGGCCAGGCACAATGACGTAATAAGACATGGGTAAGAATACAAGAACGGTTAGCACAGGTACGCCGATAAACATGGCTCGTTGATAACGCACGCCTTTACGCCAAAAGTCGATGAACATGATGCGCACACCGTTAAAGGCGTGAAACAGGACCGCACCAATAAGGGCCAGGGAGAGTAGGCGCACAACAATCTGGTCAAAGAGCACAATGCCTTCGTTGTAAACCAGTGGACCAAAGCCTAGCAGTGAGATGTCAACGATGTGAATAAATAAGAATAGCAAGATACCGAGTCCTGTCACGCGATGCAGGAGCCAGGACCACATACCTGATTGACCTTTATACATCTTTTCCTCAATTCTGGGACGGGGAGGGATGGGGTATGAACGGAACGTATGGCTGCTCTTCAATAGCACCCCATCGTGCCTTCCTAGCCAGTGTAGTGAATCGTATATGTCTATTATACGTCAAGTGGTTGAGAGGCGCAAAGGGTTAAACGTATTTCAACGATACTTTGATAATATGCAAGCGGCTAGCCGCTTGCATATTATCAAAGTATCGTTGAAATACGTTATTACGTATCATCATTATGAGAACTGTTAGATGCAAGATATGCTGAAGCATGATATAATATCTAGGCATAAGTAATTGCCTATATCAGGGAGGTTCAGTATGGCGGGTAGATACGCCAAGAAGGACGCACTACAGGTGCCGTTGGATGCCTTTACGCCAAAATCCGCAATTCCAGCGCGTGCTACACGTCAGCTTCCAGACCCTAAAACACAGCAATTAGAGGAGTACGAAGAGGCTGGAGAAGAGTATTATGAGGAAGAGGGGTACTATGAGGAGGAAGATGAGTTCGAGCCAGCCAAAATCCGCTATAAGCTAAGTCTCGCGGTCGACAAGATGCGTTCGCTGGTTGTACCTCCGAGGCCACTTCGCTTCACACCGTCCTCGACGCCAGCACCAGTCTCAGCATATCCCCGGACATCAAAGGTTGTCGACCAGTATGCTGTACACCCGCTCGAAAAGCATAAGCCGTGGCTGTACCGCTTCATTATTACTGCATTTGTGGTGGTGATCGCCCTCGGTGTCTTGCTCTCGGCAGCTATGCTACAGCGTCCAGGCGATGCACAACTTGTTAATCTCCCTGGCATCGGTAAGGTTTATGACGTGCAGGTCGGCGGTTCGTTGGCAAAACAGGTGCAACAGACCGATGGCCCAATTACTCCAAAAGTACCGTTACAAACGGGGCCATACTCAGTGCTGGGCAAGCCTTCGATAAGTGCTGACTTCATCAACCGTGTGCTGGCTGCGAATAATTCTCCCGCCGCTGGAAAAGGCCAGAACCTCTATGATTTAGGCGCGAAATACAGCATTGATCCGGCGTTCGCGCTGGCCTTTTTCCAGCACGAAAGCTCCTTTGGTAAGGCTGGTGAAGCAAGCACAACGCTCTCACTCGGCAACTTGCGCTGCATTCCTGATGCAGCCTGCGTCAATACTACAGGTGGGCAATGTCAAACAGGGCAAAGTTGTTACGCCTCGTTTCCAACATGGGAGGCTGGTTTTGAGGCATGGTACAAACTCATTCGCAACCTGTACGTTGCCGTGTGGGGCTTGACTACTGTTGATCAGATCATTCCAAAGTACGCACCTGCGGCTGACAATAATGACGAGATTGCTTATATCAACGCATTGAAACGCGAGCTAGATGCATGGCATGCCGGACAGCTCAGCACCTAACACATTGTTTATTGTTTGTGGATGACAAAGCCAGGGCACCCCCCCCGCGGGGTGGGCCCCCCCACCAAAAAATTTTTTTGTGGGGGGCGTAACACAGGGGG
>CAXTUE010000185.1:0-8545 GCA_964247355.1 uncultured Ktedonobacteraceae bacterium
GCATAGGATGCTGCAAACTCATCCGGGAAGTCGGCGTTGGAATACACATTTTGCACATCGTCCAGGTCTTCCAGCCTTTCTGTGAGACGGATGAACTGGTGTGCTGTTTTCTCGTCAGCAAGCTCAACGCGCGTCTTAGGCACCATCGTCACCTCCGATTTGAGGACAACATATTTATGTGCCTCTAATTCCCTGCGTACCATCTCAATTTCTGCTGGATCAGTATAGATAATCAACGTCTCATCATCCGGTTGTGGCGGCTCCACATCGTCGGCTCCGAAATCAATTGCCTCTAACGCAAGCTCGTCTGGGTCATGTCCATTTAGCTGCACCTCGATGACGCCTTTAGACTCGAAGAGCCAGTCGACACATCCATTCTCACCCATATTGCCAGCGTTGCGGTTAAACGCATTGCGCACCTCAGCAACAGTGCGATTACGGTTCTCCGTCAACGTTTGTACGAGCATGGCCGTTCCGCCAGGACCGTAACCCTCGTATGTAATCTCTTCTAGCTGGTTGCCCTCGGAACCACCTAATGCACGCTTGATGGTGCGCTCAATATTATCCATCGGCATATTTGCATCACGCGCATGTTGGACCGCCATACGCAAGCGAAAGTTTGCATCGGGATCGCCGCCTCCACCCTCACGGACCGCGACGACGATCTCACGTCCTAATCGCGTAAATAACTGACCTCTCCGTGCATCGTTAACGCCCTTCGAGCGGCGAATTTGTGCCCATTTTGAATGACCTGACATGTCATATCTCTCCTAGTTCATTCTCTGCTGTCCGACCTTGCCTATTCAATGTGCCTCAACTACGCTCAGAGATGCGTGTGGGCACAGAAATGCTTCATGAGTAGAAAACCGTTTGCGATATTGTAACACGAACAGGCTTAGTGCGTCGAGGGGGAAGAGGTCAACTTAACCATTCATCGATTGCTGAGTTCACCGTTCCAGGTTGCTCGCGCATGACGTAATGGCCTGCATCTGGAATAATGCGTAGTGTTGCATCTGCAATATGCTGGGAAAGGTACGTGCTATACTTTACAGGTGTTAACTGGTCTTCCTCTCCACAAAGTATTAATGTTGGAACTTGTATTTCGTATAGCCTTCGCATGATGTCGAAAATATTGCAGGCGGCAAGGTCGCGATAGAGCATGTTCGTCGCTGGCGGAGCTTGCTCCTGCGCGATTTCCTGCGAGACTACGGGAGCGGTCGTCGGGGCTACAGACATCTGTGATAAACGCTGACGGGCCTGCTCCGGGAAATTCTTCGCATCAGCTAGCAGGGCGGGAAGGATACGTAATCGTGCGCCTGTTCCGATTAAGACGATGCCGCCTAGCTCATTGCTATACTCAAGAGCCATCATCAAGGCGATTGCGCCACCAAGCGAGTGTCCAACGATAATTGGTTTTTGTAAGTGTAGCTCCTGCGTTACGATATCATGTACCGCGTATGCATAGTCCTGTACCGTTACCTCGGCAGGTAACGTATCTGGGCGCTGGCCATGTCCTGGTAAGTCAAGCGCAAACGCACGTTGTACTCCGAAGTGCTCAACCTGAAATCTCCACACGCGTCCACTATCGCCCGAACCATGAATAAAAACAAGTGGCTGCTGGGTCAAATTATGCTTTTCGCTCATGCTTTTGGCTCCCCTACATTATAGTGTTCACTTCTCCGTAAATAGGTGGAATTGTAGGGGTCTGCATTCCATCACACCCTTTTCGGCAATGAATCCTGTCGTAGGATTGCTGAGACGTTTTCTCAATCCTGGGGACGATACTTATGGTCAACAAGTGTGTAATAGAATGAGACCTCTACGGGCGTTTTGATGTTTTCTAAAGTGCATTAGGTTATAATGAGCATAATACAACATCTATCAGAAAACAACGTAGTTATAAGAAGGAGATTGGAATAGACAGTTCTAAAACTTCCATGCCTATCAAGGCGGCGCGTCAGGGGCTTGGTCGTACGGGAGAGCGTTTGGCGGCAGAGGAGCTTACGCGTCAGGGGTATGCTATTATCGAGCGGAATTTTCGTTGTAGACATGGTGAGATCGATCTGATCGCGGAGGACGCAAACGATCTGATCTTTATTGAAGTGAAAACACGCAGAGGCAACTCCTATGGCTTGCCAGAGGAAGCGGTGACGCTACGTAAGCAGCAAAAACTTGTGCAAGTGGCAACATATTACCTTGATCTGCATGCATGCGCTGACCGTTCGTGGCGCATCGACGTTGTAGCCGTTCAACTGAGTTCCAGTGGGCGTTTAGAAGAAATCCGCATTCACCAGCATGCGGTGCAAGAATAGTAACACAACATTCTATGGAGGACAAATCATGAGTGATTTTGTAGAGTCCGCGAAAAATTTTATGAACACAGCCGTCAGTCGCACAGGCTGGGAGGCACAAAAGCAGTTACGCGTTCGCAGCAAGCAGAGCGAACTGGACAAACTCTGGGAACAGCGTCAGCAGCTGCTCAACGAACTTGGTAACGTTGCAATGAACTTGTACCAGCAAGGCGCGTTAACTGATGCACAACTTTCGCGTCTCTGCGCCAGTATTCAGGAACTAGACCACGATGCACACAATCGTGAGACACAGTTGCAAGAAATAAAAAACGAGGCCTATCCTGCGGATCAATTTGTACCTACGCCAACTACAAATTACGCACCACCTCCAACTTCTCAGCCTCACACACAAGCAGCACCACCATCGCAACCAGCCCCTGGAACTGCTGCCCAGATGCAGCCCTGCCCACATTGCGGACAGCCTGTACGTGTCAACGCGCTCTATTGTCGCAATTGTGGCTCAAAACTGCGCTAAGAAGAAAACTTGCAGGTATGCTATAATAAGAAATGCGCAATACTTCCGAAATGTAGGGACATTCTATCGTGCTTGAAAGTGGTTTCGGCGACGCTCATGACAAAGATGCGCTTACCCTGAATATACATAGTGCCAGTTCGACTCAGACGCAAGCCCTCGGCATGCACCTGGGTCAACTGCTACGTGGTGGTGAACTCCTCCTCCTCGATGGGCAGCTTGGCATGGGCAAAACGACCTTTACACAGGGGTTAGCGCAAGGGCTGGGCATTACCACGACCATCACCAGTCCGACTTTCACGCTTTTGAAAGAGTATCCAGGGCACATACGTCAAGAGGGTCAAGCTAGCGTGAAGGGACCTGCGCTCTATCATTTTGATTTATATCGCCTTGAAGACCCGGAAGAGATATTTGCTCTGGGCTTTGAGGATTACTTTTACGACACAACAGGAGTGTGTGTTGTCGAGTGGGCGGATAAAGCGGACGGCCTATGGGCACCCGAAACGCTGCGCGTTGCCATTTCTCTGTCAGGCGAAACTGGACGAATATTTGCATTCACCGCGATTGGTACGCGCTATTCCGAACTACTACGACAATTTCAGAAAAATATACATGCTAGTACTCGCACTTGATACATCCAATCGCCATGCAAGCATCGCTCTGTGTTCAGAGAATGATGTGTATGGCGAATATACATGGCGAATTGAGAGCAACCATAGCGTTGAATTGCTGCCACGCATTTCACGCCTGGTTGCCGAATGCCATACCTCCTTGTCTGCTATTGACGGCGTAGCCGTTGCTACAGGGCCAGGGTCATTTAATGGTGTACGTGTTGCACTTGCCACGGCAAAAACACTCACTTTTGTACTCAACAAGCCCCTCTGTGGAATCGGCACATTGGATATTCTCGCCGCTCAACAGCAACAGACAACGCATCCTATATGTGCTGTCATGGATGCGGGTCGCTCAGAATTCTACTCGGCATGCTATCGCTCAACCTTAGAAGTGACGGAACAAAACGAGGCGAGCTATGTACTGACACGTACAAACGAGTATGGCGTCTTTTCTCCTACACAACTTATCGAAACGCTGCAAGAGCACACAAAAAGTCAGGGAAATGGTATAGATGTAGAGCATAGAACGCCATTTCTTTTTTGTGGCGAGCTAAGTGAAACGTCGCGTCAGGCTCTCATCTTAGAAATGCAAGGACATGGCTTTGTGCTTGGCAACGTGCAATCGACACGTCATGCATCTACGCTTGCATCGCTTGCCATACAGCGATGGCAAAAAGGCAATGGGGACGACCCAGTATTACTCGAACCGCTCTACTTGCGTCGTCCTTCAATTACCACAAGTACGAGAAAACGAGCATTACTTGGCACTGCATTGCCGCAGGGCCAGGGGAATACAGAAAGGGAACAGGGTGCGGTACGCGATTGACCAAATGACTATGGCGGACGTGCCTCGCGTCGTCGAGATCGAGCGTCTCGCCTATCCATCGACATGGCCTCCCAGTGCTTATCGCAAAGAATTACAGGATAACCGTTGGGCGCACTATATTGTGTTGCGCGATAAGCATATCGCGGAGGAACGCGCTACCGTACCGCCGCAAGAGGTAGAGAGGCCGCGTAAGAACCGCTTGTTTCCCCTTTCGCTGTTGCCCAGTCGTCCCAGCATCATCACGCCATCACCCGAATTAGACTCTATTATCGGCTTCGCAGGCTTATGGCTGATGGTCGATGAGGCTCATATCACGACTATCGCGACCCATCCTGGTTTTCGTCGCCTCGGCTTAGGCGAATTGTTGCTCGTCAGCTTGATTGACATTGCCTATAGCATCGGCGCGAAATGGGTCACGCTGGAGGCTCGCGTCTCGAACTACAAGGCGCAAAACCTGTATCGTAAATATGGCTTTCGTGAGGCTGGCATACGTCACCGTTACTACAGCGATAATCAGGAGGACGCGGTGATTATGTGGACCGATGAAATCAATTCGCCCGCCTATAGACAGCGTTTCCAGGAACTCAAAGTTACACTGTATCAGAAACTCGAAGCGCAATAAGTAAAGGATTACAAGAAAGAAGTTATGCTCGTACTTGGTATCGAAAGCTCATGCGACGAAACGGGTGCTGCAATCGTCAAGGATGGTCGCTGGTTGCTGTCAAATGTCGTTGCGTCACAGATAGATATTCATAATCGTTATGGCGGTGTGGTGCCGGAAGTCGCATCACGCCAACAACTGGCCTCGGCACTGCCTGTTGTTGAGACCGCACTCGCGCAATCCGGTTGTTCCTGGGAGGATATTGATGCGGTTGCGGCAACCTATGGCCCCGGTCTCGCTGGTTCACTATTGGTAGGGCTTACTGTCGGTAAAACGCTTGCTCTTGCGCGCAATCTTCCTTTCCTCGGCGTCAACCACCTTGAGGCACATATCTACGCGAACTGGCTTCGTAAGGATGCCGTTCCACAAACTCCTGCTGGCATAGACTCTCTTGAAGGCGACCCGCGTTTCCCTCTGCTGTGTCTCGTGGTTTCGGGGGCACATAGCGAACTCGTGCTGGTACGCAAGCATGGAGATTACGAACTGCTGGGCCATACACGCGATGATGCCGCAGGTGAGGCGTTCGACAAGGTGGCGCGCATTCTCGGCCTTGAGTATCCCGGCGGGCCATCTATTCAAAAAGCGGCGCAACAGGCCGAGGCCGAACTTTTGCAACAAGGACGCGCCATAACGCTTGCTCGTAGCGCATACCGTTTGCCGCGCGCATGGTTGCGTGGCACCTACGATTTTAGTTTTAGTGGCCTCAAGACCGCTATGCTGCATCTCGCCGAGGGCGCGACTGCTACAGAAAGCGAGGGCAAGCAGGTAAGCCACTATACACGTATGGGTGAACTGGGAGCACAAAAAGGAGCGATAGATGTTCCAATGCTTGCCGCGAGTTTTCAAGAAGCGATTGTCGATGTGCTGGCCGTTAAAACGCGGCTTGCGGCTCAAGAATATACTGTGAAGCAGGTTGTACTGGCGGGTGGAGTGGCGGCCAATGCACGTCTACGGGACCGTATCGAGCAAGAACTGGCTCCGCTTTCAATTTCACTCAGCTATCCACCAATTGAGTTTTGTACCGATAATGCGGCAATGATTGCTGGCGCAGCCTTCTTCCATCTCGCTCGCGGAGAGCACCATAGTCTCGACCTTGATGTAGAGCCAGGATTAAGTTTGCCATTTAAGAAATGATGCTTCCTCTCATAGCTTTAGCTATGAGAGGAAGCATCATTTTATACCCTATGTGCTTCTTCGTCATTGTTCTGCTACTTGCAATTGACCCTCTACCTTTAGACGTTCCTGACAGATACGCATCTCTTTATATTGCGCTAGCTCTTTTTGCATGGTATATTTACGCTAGTTTGTTTGTTAGGAGTATTATGTTATGCCCAATTCATCAAAGCTTACCAGCATTATTGAAACGCTACGGACTCAAATAAATGCAGGTGACTACGGCAAGTATGGTCGCCTTCCTTCACGCATTGAACTTGCAAAACAGTTTCATACCACGACTGAGACTATCAATAAAGCGGTTGCACATCTACAGGCTGAAGGACTTCTTACATCCATATCTAAAGGCAAAGGAGTTTCTATCAATACTGTCAGAACAAGGATACAGGGAATTGCTTCACGTTTTGATCTTCTTTTGCAACAACAAGGTTTATCCGTTCTTGAAACAAATATTACACCACCAGAGAAGGTTCCTGCAACGCCTGATATGGCTAGCATCTTTCGCATACAAGAGGGAATGCCTCTTATTCGTCGTTATCGTCGTCAAGGAACAGTAGATACTCCATACCGTCTTGCGGAAAATTATTACCCTGTAGAACTCGTGGACGACCACATGCTTTTACGAATGCAACAAGACGAGCATTTTGATGTCCTACAATCAATCAAAGAGAAGCATGACAAGATGATTGTACAGGTGCATGAAGATGTGATAGGTCGTTTGCCGACGCATCAAGAGCAAGAGTTATTACAACTTGTTCAATACTCGCCAGTGCTTGAGATAAAGCGCACTTGTTATGCAGAAGATACGACGGTAGTGATGTTTAACAATCTTCTCTTTGTTGCCAACCTCTTTTTACTCAGTTATAACTATTCTACGGACCTCTGGAAATAATAACTTGCATAGTACTAACCTCGAAACAAACTAGCTTGAAAGCATTGACTTTTCAAGCTAGTTTGTTTATACTCTATATATGGCTACTTCATAATCAAGTTTAATATGAAACTACTGACTAGTATGCAACTACTAGCCAGTAAGAAGAGCCTAGTTAGTGTTAATCCGTTCTAGGCTCTCGCAGGGCATGATACCTATACGAGAGTCGCCTGTCAAGCAAGCGGTATGAAAGGAACATGTGTTATGACAAAGCGATTCCCTGTTTCCCCGTTGATTGACTTTTGTAGTGCAGAATCTACCAAGCAATACGAGTGTGGGGTGTGGTGGCGTTTACATGGATGGCGTGCTGACAATGAGGTGGAAGCACAAGGACCACTCCCTGACAGCTACTTTGTCGAGAACTTGAAAGCGTGTGTCGCACGTCACGAGTTTGACCCCGCATCCTCTGAGCACTCGGTGCAGCAGACTCTCTGTTTCTTGCTTGGCATGCTTCATGGGGGCGTCCTTTCTCCCACAACAGGTCTGCTTCGACCAAATGTCACGACGCTTGTTGTCGTCACACATCATGAGTTTGCCAGAGGCCACAACGTGGGCAGACGCTGGTACTTCTTCGATGCCATGCCTGATGAGGACCGTCACTACACAGAGGTGCGCGTCATGCAGGAGATACGAGACCTTCTCGCTGACATTCCAGAGGAGTTCGTTGAGGGTGCCGATGACAAGTACATTCAGTATTGTGTCGGAACGTTGTTGGGTGCAATCAGTGCGCGGCTCTTCCCTGCAACGAAGGAAGAATATCGCCAGTGGGAAGCGGACCGCCAGTATTGGCTGGCCCTCTCTCACTCAGAGCATGTCACGGAACCACTCGCGCAACGTGTCCCACAACACGTCTAAGCGAAGCACTCCTGTCCAGAGTGAGCAGCGTGTTCACTCTGGATGGGAAAGAAACTCTACACAAAAAAGCGAGAGTCCATTCATGCAGCAAATCATCACCGCCAAATTGAAGCTGATACCGACACCACAGCAGTTTACCCTCTTACGACAAACGCAACTGGCATACCGTGATGCGTTGAATGCGGTGAGTGCCTACGCCTTCGAGCATGGCAAGATGTCCAATGCTGAACGCTTGCAGAAGGGAACCTACACTGATATTCGAGCACAGTTCAATCTTCCCTCTCTGATGGCCTGTAATGTTGCTCGACAAGTAGGAGGAACCTATAAAGGACTGTGGACGAAACTCAAGAAAAACATTGAACACCGTAGAGCAGGGTATACCAAGAAACGGTTCAAGGGCTTAGATCAACCTCCGAAGTACGTCTCACCCACCGTTACCTACAACTATGGATATGATTATAGCTTTAAGAAGGAGCAACAGGTCAGTGTTCTCACCTTACATGGTCGTCTTGTGCTTCCGTATCATGGGTACACTCCACATATTGCTCTCATTCAACATGGATCAACCATTAAAGCGGCGAGTCTCTGGTACGACAAACCGCACAAGCCATTCTACTTGCTGGTCTCACTAGAGCTCGAAGTAGCCGAGCCAACACCAACCA
>CAXTUE010000186.1:0-8540 GCA_964247355.1 uncultured Ktedonobacteraceae bacterium
CATTCATCACGTCCGTCTCACGCTTCCAGAAACTACCACGGACGTGATGAATGCGGTCCCTACCTGTAGACTCTTCCTTAAGATATCATAAAGAAAGGCAGGAAAAGAATAGGTGACAAACAGCTCTTCTATGACAATGTGCCCGCGCTGTGGTGGTGAGGTCAATGCACATGCTAAATTTTGTATGCACTGTGGTTCAGCTTTACATGATGCTCAACCAGCTTCTATACAGACACAGCTCACGACGCGAGCATGTCCAGCTTGTCAGCAGGAAGTGCCGGTTGGAAACGCGTTTTGTACTCATTGTGGGCAAAACATGAACGCACCCGTAGCAACAGCTCAACCTCCTGCACCTATCCAATGTAGTGCATGTGGTAGACAAAATGCCGCGAATATGCGTTTCTGTGGTGGCTGTGGTAGTCCTCTCTCGACCTCCCAACAGAGCCAGTATCCTCAGCAGCCTTATGCACAGCAGGGGCAGTATGCACAACCCGCATATGGACAAGCGCAATACCAGCAACCTCAATATCAGTACAATCAGGGAGGCTATCAACAACAGCCGATGACACTCCGTTGTCCAGTGTGTATGGCGATGGCACCGCTTGGTACGCCCAATTGTCCTGGATGCCGTACAAATCTTGCAGGTGTTGTACCTACGCCCATGAATATGCCTGTGCAGGGACAGCAGGGTATGCTTGGCGGCATTGGCAATATGTTTGGAGGCAATGGTGGCAACATGGCAATGGGTGCTCTCGGTGGCGCGGCAGCCGTCATTGGTGGTGAGATGCTCTTGCATGGCGTCGAAAACTCTATTGAGAACCGCGTCGAGGGCGACATGGGTTATGGCGGTTATGAGCATCATCGCCATCATCGTCGCGAGGACGAAGGGCTACTTGGCGGGCTGGGCGATTTAGCGAACGATGTGGGTTTATTCTAAGATTACTGAGTAGGAAAAGGATTGACGATGAGCAACAGCAGTGCTGTTGCTCATCGTCAATCCTTTTCCTACTCAACAGTACCCCAAATTGGCTATTCTTTTTCCTATTCTACTAGTGATGTGTTGCGGTGACGTTGGAAACCGTCTATAATACTGCGAGATATGAAGATTATGCTTGAAACAATGCAGTTGGAACCGTTGATACATATATAGATAGAGTCATCAGCTAGGACGAGAATGAATTACGAGCGAACAACGCTACCCAATGGCCTACGTCTACTTACAGCCTCTATGCCGGGCATGCGCTCTGCCAGTATTGCTTTCTTCTTTAAATGTGGCTCGCGCTATGAGCAAGAGCGCATTGCGGGTGTGTCGCATTTTATTGAGCATATGCTGTTCAAAGGGACACGTAACTATGCTACCGCTCGCCTCATTTCAGAGGCGATTGAGGGTGTTGGTGGGATGTTCAATGGCAGTACAGGGAAAGAGATTACGAGCTATACAGCACGCGTCCCTGGCGAGGAGCTAGAAGCTGTCATGACTGTACTTGCTGACATGATACGCTATTCACTGTTTGATGCCACAGAGATCGAGAAAGAGCGTGGTGTGATCATTGAAGAGCTGAGTGCGACACGGGATGATCCTCAAGAATGGGTAAATCTCCTCGTAGATGAGACAATGTGGCCAGAACTGCCACTGGGAAGAGACGATGCTGGTACGATTGAGTCTGTTTCAGCGCTGCAACGCCAGGATATGCTCACCTATCTGGAATCGCACTACGCTCCTAATTCGCTTGTCATTAGTGTCGCTGGCAATGTTGACCATCAGAAAACGGTTGAGCTTGTAGAACGTCTCTTCGGGAACTGGACACAATGTCCTGCTCCTACTTACACTGAAAGCTTGCCGCCGCGAGATGTCGAGCCTGTACGCGTAGTACAAAAAGACACTGAACAAACGAACGTATGTCTGGCAACACTAGGTACTGCTTATACATCGTCAGACTACTACCCCTTGCTGCTTATTAATGGACTACTTGGGGATGGCATGAGTTCACGTCTCTTTCAGTCAATACGCGAGGAGCAAGGTCTAGCATATGATATTGGAAGTTACCTGAACAGCTATGCAGAAACAGGAAGTCTTGTCATCAGTGCAGGTGTTGACCCATCGCAAACTGAAGAAGTTGTACGTGCAATTCTCGTTGAATTACGACGTTTATGTACGGTTCCTGTTCCAGACGATGAACTGAGACGTATCAAAGCTTATGTACGAGGGGGAATTCTGCTGGGTTTAGAGGGAACTCAACAAGTCGCTTCCTGGCTTGGTAGCCAGGAATGTTTACATAACAGAGTGCGCACTATCGACGAGGTGATAGCCCTTGTTGAGGCAGTCACTGCACAGGACATTTTACGTGTCGCGCGAACCTGCTTTACTCCTGAATGGCGTCGTTTGGCTATTATTGGACCTGAGAAGACTGCTCAGGCTGATATGTTTAGAAAATTGCTTACAACAGAAGAGTAAGGCGGGAAGAGGAGATTCAAGCTTTATGGCACAAGTAACGCTTCGTGAGTATTTACAAGAAATAGAGGACACGCTTAGCGCGGGACATGTTGATGATGCCGGAAGTAAGTGTCAACACGTTCTTGCTCGCTTTCCAGAGGCGTTAGAGGTACAACGACTGCTGGGTGAGGTGCATCTTGCAAAGGGGCAGATGGAGGATGCGCAACAGGCACTGGACTGGATATTAACAAATGATCCTGAGAACGTCATTGCCTACTGTGATCGCGCGCTCATCAGCGAGCATCTCTCGGATATTGATACAGCATTGGATTGCTATCAACAGGCATATGAGTTAAGTCGAGGCAATCGCGATATTCGTCAGCAGTTCAACGTATTGAGTGCGAAGGCAGGGCAACAGGGCTTTATGTTTTCTCGCGCTGGACTCGCTCGTCTCTACATTCGAGGTGGGTTACTGCCACAAGCCATACAGGAATGGGACGCTGTACTCGCGGTTAGTCCTGATCGTCTCGATGCCAGAACAGGTCTCCTTGAAGCATACTGGCGCGAGGGATTATACGATGAGGCTGAGCAACTTGCACTGCAAACTCTGCAAGATGTGCCAGGATGCGTCAAAGCACTTCTGATTCTAGCTCACATCACTTCACCAAAGAACATGCAACAGGCGCGGGAATACGTGCAACGTGCAGAGTTGTTAGACCCTGACCTCTTAATGGCACAAGAACTTTTTGAAGATATGGTCATGAGCCAAGCTGGGCATCCCTTTCTCAAACTTTTGAAGAAGAGTCCTACGATGATTGATACAGAGCGTACTCCTACAGCACTCTCGCATCAGGCTTCTGCTGAGCCAGTGTTTGCACACGTGTCAGCCTCACAAGAAGCTTCCACTGTATCGAAACCTCCTGCATATGAAAGCTCAGCATCGGCAACTCTCTTTGATTGGAATAATTCTGATGCATGGCGTAGCGCGCTTGAGACACCTGCAACGTCGGATGCGCAATCAAGCGCAGACACCTTGCCTACGTGGTCCCATGATACATTCTCTGATGCATGGACACTCCCTGCACAACCGCAGGAGAGCCAGGAATTACACAAACAAGAGAGTGTACCTCCTTCTGAGCAAAGCCTGAACAGTCTCGTTACTGCTCCTGGCCAGCAAGAACAACCAGTAGAGCAAGGATTACATGGTCTTAGTCATCTAGCAGAACTGACTATAGATGAGCCGGAGAAAAATGGGCATGAGGTGCAACAGACACACGAACCGCTGTGGATGTCGGGTATACAAGATAACACTGTCTCAACCCCACCTGCATGGTTAAGTATGTTGACACAAGATGAGACGAGAGGGCAGCGACAAGCTGAGGAGGTACCCCCCGTTATTGAGGAGCGTGAGCAACCTCCAATAGAGACGCCCATACTCTCTCAACCGCACTTGGATACAACTTCTGCTAATGAGGTTAATGAAGACGACTCGTGGCGGAGTGCCCTTCAAGCATCGTTAAATGCTACGACAGACGTAGAAACATTTTCCTTTGGTCCTGAATGGCTAAAATCTCTTGGTGCAACCGAATTAGAGCCTAAAGAGCAAGAACAAGCTGCCTCACTGCCTTTGCTCAATACTCAATCTGAGCCTATTCCACAATCTGCAGAGCTAAAACAACCACTCTCGACGGAGCAAGAACCCCGTAACGAAATGGAAGAAATGGCAGAGCCTGAAGTTTCATCCCTTCAAGCATCGTCATCTAGCACACATACATGGCTAGACGCTCTTTCTGCTGAACCTGAATATACTCAACATCCTGAGCAATCTATTGTCAACACGTTAGAAGACCTGGAGAATAGCTTGCTCTCCGAAGGCTTTGTACCTCTAGAGCCAAACTCATTGGCAACAATTGCACAGTCTCAGCCTGCTCCTCTTGACACATCTTCCGAGTCATCCAATACTTCACAAGAAACACACGAAGAGAAGCCTTACGCCACACCGATGCTTTCTTCGGCCTTAGAGCAGCTAGGAAACCTTGCCGCTCCTCATGCCGCCTATCAAACACCTGACGTGCTTACACCAGAAACACAAGCAGTGACTACATCCTCCTCAGAGGAACTTCTCTGGATTGATAGTTACCGGAGTGTACCCGCACCTCTACAAAAGGAAACGCAAGCAGCATACGAACCCGCACCTCTTGCAGGATTTTCAGAACCAATTTATCCATCATCAATTGAGCCGAATGGCGTGTTTCAGGAACAACAGGTACCCCCTGCTGTTTTCGTGGAAGACTTTGCCAAGCCTGTTCAAGAGCCAGAGCAAGCGAACGTGCATAATATTCCTGCTGCTCCCGTAGGCAATGCTGATGCATTTTTTGAGAGTGAACTCGAAACGACAATGAAAAGACCGGCCATTCGCTTGCAAGCAATGAAGCAGTCTATACCTGCAACACCATACTCATCCGTGAATAGGGAATTCAGCAATGGTTCCAAATCTGTTAATGGAAGTGGAAGAGAGAGTGCGCACCGTTTGCAGGAGCGACTGATCCAAGGCTACCAACACCAGCTATTTGGAGATTATGATGAAGCGATGCATGAGTACCGCATTATCATCAAGAATGCACCTGAACTGTTGGAAGAAGTTGTAAGCAATGTACGTGCATTGCTAAAACTGGCTCCGCAGTATTCTCCGGGTTATCGTGTGCTTGGTGATGCCTATATGCGACTGGGCGAATACTTGCAAGCGATGGAGGCTTATAATAAAGCACTAACAATGGCAAAGAAGGCAAGAGTCTAACGTGCCGGAAGGAAGGCAAGGAGTAAGTTATGGAAACAATTCTGCAACGCTTGACCGATCTGGACGATGTGTATGGTGCGATTATTGTAGGGAAAGATGGTCTCATCGTTTCTGGAACACTGCATAGCGAAGATGAGGAAGTGATCGGGGCAATGTCGGCAGCCGCGTTTGGCTCTACCACAAATTACACGGCACAAATTAGTCAAGGTGAGACACATCGCGTCATTATCGAAACCCAGAACGGGACCATCCAGATGGAAGAGGCAGGTGATCTCATTCTCGTTGTCACGACACGCGGCATTGGCAATATTGGCCGCGTCCGCTTAGAAATGAAAAAAGTTTGTGGCCAGATTATGCAACTGGTGGCAAGCTATTGAACAATAACGAAGGAGCTAACACTATTTTATGGAACAGACACTTATCATTGTAAAACCTGAAGGAGTACAGCGCGGGCTTATTGGCAATGTGCTCTCACGTTTTGAGCAACGTGGACTCAAGTTTGCGGCCCTCAAGCTTATTCATATTACTCCTGAACTCGCAGAGCAACACTATGGAGTGCATAAAGGCAAGGGCTTTTACGAAGGGCTTGTCAAGCATATCACTTCGGCTCCTGTGGTTGTTGGAGTGGTAGAGGGACCAAAGGCCATCACTGTCGTACGTACAACAATGGGTGCTACAAATGCTGCTGAAGCTATTCCCGGCACTATCCGTGGTGACTATGCCCTCGAAATCGGCTTCAATATAATTCACGGCTCGGATAGTCCAGAGAACGCGACAAAGGAAATCAACCTGTTCTTCAAGCCCGAAGAAGTGGTAAACTATACCGTTGCCGCTGAATCCTGGGTACACGAGTAAAACGAGAAAGGCTTACACAGACGCCAGCAGTGTAGTTCTGCTGGCGTCTGTGTAAGGCTTGTCTCGTTTATAAGGAAGCCGCGGTCTCTTCAGGAGTTGGTGCTCGCTTAGCTCGCTTTTTCTCCGTAAGTCGCCAGCAGCATGTCTTACTCCGAAAACATTTCTCTTGCTCTTCCTGAGTTATTGGAGGAGTGTTTTTCAGACAAAAGACTTGGTACATCGGCTCACCCGCGCTCGCATCATTGCAGGGAAACCAACGCTCACGATAGAATGGACAGGCATTTCTATGTCTGCGCCAATTCGAGTTTTCAGATGGATTTGTATTTATTGTACCCGCCAACCGGATATCCTTCCTAACCCTTTGGGAATAGTAATTATTTGCTGTATTTTCTTACGAACTGCCTCTAAATATTATTGGCAACTCGGATTCTAATAAATTTGTGATGAACGTAGTATACCACAACATCCCTTAAACAATAGAAGCATTGCTACAGACAAAGAGATGCCTTTTATGGTATAATTGGATATGGAAAGATGAGAGCAACAGTGGTCGAGCAAAAATTAGAGCAAACTCCCTGGTCCCTACGACAAACGCTAATAGGCACATTCTCTACCCTGATTCCCTGGATAATTCTTGCTCTGAGTCTTGCCAATCTTAATTCAGGCGCAAAGACAACCCAACCTCGTCACCTGTCTCCGCAAGAAGACCTGACCAGTGCCATTATCACCTTTCTCTTCTCCGCCCTGGTCGAAGCCGCATTTCTTATCGCACCAATCTACTATGCCAGACGTACCGCACCAACTTTTGATAATAGCCGCCGTTCGGCATTGAACGCATTGGGCTTTCGGCGCTTTCAATGGATGAGTACAGTGGGTACAATCGCTTTCCTCTTTCTCTCTTTCTATCTCATCAATGGCTTTTACCAGTACATTATCACTGTGTTTCATCTGAATTTACAAACAAACGATCAGGTCATTCTTCAACAAAGCAAGGCCGCACCACTAACAACGTATGCAACACTTATCGCCAGTGTGCTGGTTGCGCCCATCTGTGAAGAGACGTTCTTTCGTAGCTTTATCTTCGCTGGCTTTCTCAATCGTATGCCGCTTGGAGTCGCAATGCTCCTGAGTTCATTGCTTTTCGCCGTCGCACATGCCGACCTTGGCTCGTTCGCCGTTCTCTTCTTCATCGGCCTCGCGCTAGCCCTCATTCGTTGGCACACACGTTCGATCTGGCCTGGCATCCTGCTCCACCTGCTCAACAATGGTGTCGGCGCACTCGTGATTGTGCTGGTTATAAACGGTGTGTTGAAGCAGTAACATGCATGTGCATGGTAGGAACCGCATTCATCACGTCCTCGCCCCCAATTGTTTCTGTCGAAGGATGTTGACCATTTACCCATCTCCCTGTCCATATTTATATTTTTCCGATACGATTGATATACAAGTTGCTCTTTAGGTGAAGTGCCCTTGCTATACTACAATTACTGTTCACATTACAGAAGTAGAAAACGTGTTATTCGTATAAAATGATCAGGGAGAATGTCGGTACATGAGAAATGTTGAAATTCAGGACAAACGCACGGTTTTTGACGACAAATTCAAAATTGATGAAGCCACGTTGCGTTTTCAAAAATTTAACGGCCAGATGAGTGATACTGTACATCGACTCGTCTTTGAGCGTGGTGATTCAGCGGCAGCCTTACTTTTTAACAAAGATACGCAAAAGGTGTTGCTCATAGAACAGTTTCGCTATCCCACCTACGAAAAAGGTCCAGGCTGGATGCAAGAGATAGTTGCTGGCGTTATTGACGAAAACGAGCAACCCGAAGAGACGATACGACGCGAAATCCGCGAAGAAATCGGCTACGAGGTAGGTGAAGCATTAACACATATCGCCACGTTCTACGTCTCGCCAGGAGGCACCTCTGAACGTAATATGGTCTATTATGCTGAAGTTAGTAGCGCAGACCGAACTTCGCAGGGAGGTGGAAAAGTATCTGAGCATGAGGATATCGAATTGGTCGAAATGACGCTTTCTGACCTATGGCAAGCATTAGACAACAACGAGATTGTTGATGCTAAAACGCTAATTGCGGTGCAGTGGTTGCGGAGTAGGATGAATAATAACACTGCTAGCTCTATACATTAACATCTGTGAGCGAAGATAGGGCATTATAGCTCTTATGCTAGATGCTCTATTCGTGCCTTTGCAAATACTCTATCGTACCTCCAAACACAAACACCTCTCTTGTATTCCTAATGCTACATCAAGGGCTTTTTGCAGTGGCTCTTGCAGATGAAGAAACTCTTTGATTTTTTGCATGACTAGAGGATGATAGTATGGACGAGCGTGAGCATAGCGTTTAGCGGCAGTCTGATATGCGAAGTAGTTCATAAGCAAACACAATCAAAATCCACCAGCCCTTGTAGCTCTCCGTTGAGAACAATGAC
>CAXTUE010000187.1:0-371 GCA_964247355.1 uncultured Ktedonobacteraceae bacterium
GTATACTATATAGTAGAAGGAACAAGAAAACATAAAAAATCTTAAGAAATATCTATAATTCTAACGCTGAGTAAAACATTTCTGTAACATTCTACTCATCCGAAGCCCAAGCTTGCTTGCCCATACAGCGTTGTCGCGCGTCCTCGTTCTACGCGTATCCCTCGTCTCATATGGCTCAAAAATCGCGTTTGCGCAAAACCATGATCTGCAAGCAATGCTAATGCAGAAGCATTATGTTCCGATACAAACACAGCAGGTTCAGTGGCATAAGGAAGCGCGAGCGCACATTGCAATAACTGTGCTGCGTCTTCGCTAGAGCAAGCGACCCACGGGCCAATGGTATGTGTTTGTGCGATGAGATAGCCCGTAAT
>CAXTUE010000187.1:402-8530 GCA_964247355.1 uncultured Ktedonobacteraceae bacterium
ACCATTCCGAGTAACAAACACTCTTTGCGGATCATGTGCAACATACAGATTGAGCAATGTCTCACGAGACGCGCCGAAATGCACTGTGTCAAAAGCAACAAGCCTTGCTAAATCCTCACTTCTCAGACGCGCAACACCCTCAGATTGAGTATCCGGCACGGTTACATTTTGTACTCGTCGCATATGTAGCGTCCTATCATCCTCCACAAAGCCATAGCGAAAATAGAGTGGTGCGCCAGCATGACTCGCATCAAGCAACACCGTCTGGCTCTTCCGTTCAGCTAACCATGCAAGCAGCCTATCCATCAATAAACGCCCCACGCCACGCTTTTGTACCGCCGGATGCACAGACATCAACCCGATGTATGCAAACATCCCATAGTCAAGTGCAGCCCCAAACCCAACGATACTATCACCCTCCTTCACCACAAACGCTCCATCAGGTTGCAACTCAAGATACTGGTAAAGCGTCTCCTTACGACTAACAGTTACGTTATAAGCAACCTTAACGACTTCATCAACTGCGTCAAGGTCGGCTTCAAGGAGCGGGTGAAGCGAGAAGGTCATAAATACTTACTCCTACTCTGAAATGTTCAGTTTTACACACGTCATAAACGAGGCCCATTTTGTCTTATTGATACAAGTATATCCTATTTGTAGCGTCTAACTGCATAAAAATTGCTCATCGTCGAATGCAGATCGTCGACGATGAGCAATTGCTTTGAAGCTCCCTCTCAAGTAATCTTCTTACTTACCAGCCATGTAGTTGGCGCAAGTAGAGCTATTGCAAGCAGTAAAAAAATTGTGGACTCTATAGCCTGGACGGCTTTCGATTAAACCCTCATGCTCTAACTCTCGATACGCTTTGAATACTGTATTGGGATTGATGGCGAGGCTGGATACAACAGTTCGCATCGTCGGCAACTGATCCCCCACTTTCAAAAAACCTAGGCGCAGTGCCTGTTTCACCTGCTGTACCAATTGCTGATAAGGCGAAACACCTGAATGAGAGTCAAGATAAAACTGTATTGTCTGTTTTTCTTCGTTCATCTTTTCCTTTATTATCTATATAAATAACTATGTAGATAGTACAATGGTAAAAGATAAAAGAGCGTTTATCAAGAGAAGCGAGAAAAACACCTCATCTTTTAATTTTGATGAGCTTGTAAACTAGACAAAAGCTTAAACATAGATTATACTTACCAATAAAGCAAGGTTACTGTGTTTGCTTTTTATACTAGTTACCACCTCAATCAACTCTGTCTTCATCATTCCCCACATCGCAGCACCCCACACTACACAGGAGGTTTTCCCACTATGTCAACCCCAATAAAACATGTCTCCCCTCAGTACGCCCACGCCGTCTTTGCGGGCGGAGGCGTCCGTGGTATCGCCCACGTTGGCGCACTAGAGGTCGCGGAACAACTCGGCTATCGCTGGCAACATGTCGCTGGTACCTCAGCCGGTGCCATCATCGCGGCACTCGTCGCAGCAGGCTACAATGCGCAAGAACTACGCGCTATTATGCAAGAAATCGACTACTCCCGTTTCGCCGCCAACCCTGATTACGACCTGTTGCATCTCACAGAAATGTCGAACGTCCTCACACGTGGCGGTCTCCACGACGGCTCGTACATTGAAACATTTGTGGACGAGAAGCTGCGGATGAAAGGCGTACATACCTTCGGCGATTTGCTTATGCAAGGGCAAGAGCACCATCCTGACCTCTTCCAACGCTACCGCCTGACTGTCATCGTCTCCGATATCACACAGGGACGAATTGTGCGCCTGCCGCAGGATGCTCATCTCTACGGCCTTGACCCGAACGCCCTTAGTGTAGCGCGAGCAGTACGCATGAGTGCCAGCATTCCCTTTTTCTTCATCCCTCTACAACTTACCGACGCCAACGGCATTCGTAGCTGTATTGTCGATGGTGGCCTACTTAGCAACTTCCCGCTTTTCCTGTTTGAGCACGCTTCCAGTTTACAAAACTCTGCTCTTCCAACCTTTGGCTTTCAACTCGTCGATACTCCACAACAACCTCCACTCGGTAATAATGGTAATGAGAGTAATGTCAGTAATGAAAGCAATGTTCCATGCAGGAATGAGAGTAATATCGGTAATGAAAGTAATGTTCCCTGTGGCATCGACATGTTAAAAGCACTGATAAGTACCATGCTCTCGGCCCATGACAGGCTCTATATCGATGATCAAACCTTTGCCCATACTATCGCTATCCCCACACATGGCATCGCCTCGACACAGTTCGACTTGACACGAGAGCAGGCACAACAACTCTATGAAAGCGGAAAAACGGCGGCAACAACCTTCTTCAAAACATGGAATTTCGAGGCATATAGCGCAACCTATAAAAGTGGAGATAATCCAGGTGTGTCACGACAAGCGCAAATTCATCAGGCAATGAAACAGCATGCATAAGGCTACTAGTTATAAACGTCAACTTGAAGAGCATACGTCAGGAGCTGATGTGTCTATGAGAGGGATGTTCCCCTTGCGGGCACCCTGGCTTCTTTTTTTCTTATAAAGTAAAGGCTTATGGGAATGTTCCCCTTGCGGGCGCCTTAGTTCCTAGTCCTCATGCAAAGCTTCTTGATAGTAAGCCATCTGTGTCGGTGCCTCTTCAACGCCCACCATAATGCTATGCAGGCGCGAGAGGTCATATTCGGCAAGCATTGTGCGTAGTTCACCACAAATATACTCCGCCAGACGCTCTGCCGTAGAATTGTCGATGGGAAGCTCTATCACATCGGTTTGTGGAAAGATATAACGCCTCTGCTGAAAACGAATCTCCCATTCGTCAGCAGAGGAGGTCAGTTCAAGGTGTGGATTGTGTAAAGGTAGCAAAAAGCGATGGTTCAAGCGTTGACAAATTTCTCGTGTGAGCCGTTTCAAAATAGTGAAATCAAAGACCACTTTATCCTCACCCAGCTCTCCTACCAACTCGACCAGCACACCATAATTATGCCCATGTAGCCGTTCGCACTTACCCCCAAAGGTAATAAAGTGCGCCGCGCTAAATTTAAGATTGCCCCCCTCGACCTTAACCTTCCGCATAATCGCCGTGCTTTCCATAAAAAAACTCCCTTATAGAAAAAGATCGCCCGTGGTACGGGTCTGATTCATCACACCTCGTAGCCTCATCACACCCTCCCCGCCATCACACCTCGGTACGGGTCTGACTCATCACACCCCGCACCTGCACTCTCCCCGCCATCACACCCCGTAAATATCACGTCCCGTCTTCTCGTAGTCTATCATCACACATCATAACCGGCAAGCCTTGCTGTTAACCAGTTAACTGGACATCGCTTCTCTCTGACTGCTATACTATACACGTGCCAGCAGGAGCATATACTTTGTTCAGAAGAAGGAGCAAAAAACAATGACAGTTGACGAAACCTTCGTGACCATGCAGAGCATATTCAACCCTTCGGCGGCGGCGGGTTTAAACAAGACGTTTCAGTGGAATGTTAGCGGCGAAGAAGCCGGTACATGGGCTTTGAAAGTTGCCAACCAGACATGCGAACTTATTCGCGGCGCGGCAGAAAAACCTGATATTACCCTCAACATCAAAGACACCGACTGGCTTGCTATCGCAGAGGGCAAAATGGATGCCATGAATGCCTTCATGAGTGGCAAAGTCAAGGTCACAGGTGACATGATGCTGGCCATGCGTCTCCAGAATCTTTTCCCAACCAATCGTTAAGCCACATCCCTATGAACAGAAACAGAACAATAAAGAGCTACACGATACGCATTGCGTATCGTGTAGCTCTTTATTGTTCTGTTTCTGTTACTTGCACCACTAAATCTCCTATGGTATACTCTACTTGACATAGTATGTCTTTGCCCGACACTTGAGCGTACGATGGCCTTACAAACCGCGTAAGAAAGGCGTCAGACATGACGATTAGGAGCAACGACCGACAGAGTAACGCACCACCTCTGAACAGTATGCTCACCACCCATGAAGCGGCCAAGCAGCTAGACCTCAGCTACTGGCATTTCATGCACCTTGTCGAAGCAGGACGCATCTCCGGCGTCCGCGTTGTTGATCGCTGGCTCTTCTCCCTCGACGCCCTTCACGACTATCGACGTAGCAAATTTGGTGAACTCGAAGACCTCGCACGTATAGCTCTCGACTCTGCGCATATCGACCTCACCGAAAAGCAAGCCGTCATCTGTCGCTATCTTGTCGACAACGAACGCCCCTCCGAAATCGCCCGTAAACTTCAGCAATCCCGTCAAGCCGTCCACTCGCAGATAACGCTTATTCGCGAAAAAGTCTCTCGCAGTCAGGCAGAACCTCTTCCCCCACCGCGCAAATCGTCCCGCATAAAGCACTCTCCTGTATCATAAGCGACTACTAGAACGTGCTCCATAGTGTATACTAAAATAGAAAAGCATTCTCTCTCTTCTCTATAGAGAACAATTCGTCTTGTCATTGGAGCTTACCTCATGCACCGTCCTGCCATCAATCCGAAAGTCAGCGTCAGTATTATCTTTGTTGCGGCTATGTTTATGTCTATTATGGACTCAACTATTGTAAATGTTGCTCTTCCTGTGTTAAGTCACCAGTTCAATGCTGTTGGTACCTCAATCGACGCCGTGGTTGTTGGCTATCTTGTCAGTCTTGCCATTATTATTCCTGCATCGGGTTGGCTTGGTGATCGTTTTGGCACAAAGCGTATTTTTTTAGCCGCGCTAGCACTCTTCACCCTTGCGTCTGCTTTATGCGGGCTAGCTCCTAACCTTCCGTGGCTTATCGCTTTTCGCGTACTGCAAGGCATTGGTGGAGGCGCGTTGACGCCTGTTGGAACAGCTATTTTGTATCGCACGTTTCCACCTATAGAGCGAGTACAGGTATCGCGCGTTCTTGTCATTCCAACAGTCCTCGCGCCAGCATCCGGCCCTATTATTGGCGGATTCCTTGTAGATGCCCTGTCATGGCATTGGGTATTTTATGTCAATGTTCCCATTGGTATCGCTGCATTCCTGTTTGGTTTATTCTTCTTGCCAGAACATGTTGAACAGTCTTCACACACCTTTGATATACTTGGCTTTTTGCTAGCTGGTATTGGTCTGGCCCTCACAATGTATGCCTTGAGCGAAGGGCCGAACTATGGCTGGACATCGCTTGACATCCTGGCTAGCTTGAGTATAGGACTCATCTGTCTCATCATCTTCGTCTTTGTCGAGTTACGCTCAACGCATCCAATTCTTGACCTACGATTGTTTCGCAATCGCATCTTTCGTACCACAAACCTCGTCTCATTCTTTTCGACCGCAGGATTTCTTGGACTATTGTACGCAACGCCATTGTTTTTACAGCAAGCGCGAGGTGTGTCGGCATTTACCTCTGGCTTGACCACCTTTCCAGAGGCGGTGGGAGTGCTCGTCTCTTCACAAATCGTGGCTCGCCTCTATCCGAATATCGGACCACGACGCCTGATCGTTGGTGGACTTGTCTTTGTCTCCATTATTATGGCACTCATGACGCTTATCGGCCAAAACACCACGCTATGGTGGATGCGCGCCTTGATGTTCCTGGTCGGTGCGGGTATGGCCTTTTCATTTACATCTGTACAGGCGGCCTCCTTCGCCACCATCTCATCAGAACAAACTGGACAGGCGTCGGCACTTTTTAACGCGCAGAGGCAGATTGGCGCCTCAATTGGTGTTGCCCTGCTCAGTAGTGTAATCAGTGCCATCGGCTTGACACAGCAAAGCGCGAACGGTGCTCTTACACCAAACTATACAGCGTATCATGCTGCGTTTTTGGCTTCTGCCGCACTCGCACTACTTGCTGGCGGCATTGCGCTGGCTATTCGTGATAGCGATGCCGCTTCTACTATGCGACGCTCGGTGCAAACGGGCAAGCAAGAAAACGCTGCAGAGCAGGTACAGGAAGTAGGGCGTACGCCCGTTTCTCTTAGCCAGCAAGCGGATTAGGATGCTTTGTTTGGAAACTGGCGACATCTTCCTACAAGTAGCTTCAGATCGAGAAGAAAAAGAATTTCTGTCCGAGGCTTTGTATGTGCTATAATTGCTCCGTTCGCAACAATACAGTATGTCTCACTCTAAAAAAGGAAGGCAGAATAAGTAGTTATGAGTAACCTCAGTTTTGAAAACACCGACAATATTTTAATTGAGGAACGTGTTTTTCCCCCCTCGAACGATGTTGTAAGTAATGCTAACATCACTGCCTACATGAAGTCAAAAGGCTTCGACGATTATAGCAAATTCTTCCAATGGTCGCTCGCGAACCGCTTTGAGTACTGGGAAGACCAGGCCAAAGAACTCCACTGGTTTGAGCCGTGGCAGAAAACCTTTGAATGGACTACACAACCCTTCTTCAAGTGGTTTGTTGGTGGGAAGTTCAATATCGTCTACAATTGCCTCGATAGACATATAGGGACGCCGACACAAGACAAAATAGCTTTTCACTGGGAAGGCGACGATGGCTCAAGCCGCACTCTAACCTACAAAGAGTTATATGTGCTAACCAATCGCTTCGCGAAAGCACTGCAAAATCTCGGCGTCAAAAAAGGCGACCGTGTAGCCATCTATATGCCTGCAATCCTTGAACAGATTGCGGCAGTGCTGGCCGTTGCACGTCTTGGTGCCGTCCATACCGTTGTATTCGGTGGCTTCGCTCCCAGCGCGTTACGGGACCGCATTATTGATGCACAGGCGAAAGTAGTAATTACCGCCGACGGCAACTATCGTGGTGGCAAGCATATTGAACTCAAGAAGATAACTGATGAAGCCGTTGCGGAGACGCCAACCATCGAAAAAGTGCTTGTGGTCAAGCGGCTGAATTCCGATGTCGCGATGCAAGCAGGGCGCGATGTCTACCTGGACGATCTGTTCGCCGACATTCCAGAGGATACGGTTGTACCTTGCGAACCGATGGATAGCGAGGACATGCTCTATATCCTCTACACAAGCGGTAGTACAGGAAAACCAAAGGGCGTTGTACACGTTCACGGCGGTTACGCTGTCGGTGCCTATGCCACCACTAAATTCGTCTTCGATACCAAAGAGAGCGACATTTTCTGGTGTACCGCCGACGTTGGATGGGTCACAGGTCACAGCTACATCATCTACGGTCCGTTGAAGAACGCTACCACAAATCTATTGTTCGAGGGTACTCCAACATATCCATCACCCGACCGCTTTTGGAGCATCGTCGAGAAGTACAAGATTACGACTCTCTACACATCGCCGACTGCCATTCGTGGCCTGATGCGCTTCGGTGAAGAGTGGCCCGCGAAACACGATCTCTCTACCCTGCGTCTGCTAGGGAGTGTGGGTGAGCCAATCAATCCCGAAGCGTGGATTTGGTATCACAAAAATATTGGTCAGAGTCAATTACCAATTATGGATACATGGTGGCAGACAGAAACTGGCTCTATCTTGATTAGTCCAACCGTGGCTATTCCTCTAAAGCCCGGCAGTGCCAGCCGTCCCCTGCCAACTATCGAGGCTGAAGTCGTTGACAAAAACGGCGTTGCGGTAGGCAGTGAGCGCGGTGGCTTCCTGATTGTACGTCACCCGTGGCCCAGTCAGATGCGCACCATCTACGGCGATCCCGCGCGCTACGAGACCTACTGGAACACTATTCCAGGGGTCTACTTCGCAGGTGACGCGGCTACAATGGACAAAGATGGCTACTTCCGCATTCAAGGCCGTGTGGACGACGTGATCAAAGTCAGTGGTCATCGCCTCGGCTCTATGGAAATCGAGTCCAGCCTTGTCAGCCATCCAGCCGTCGCCGAAGCAGCCGCTATTGGCAAACCTGACGAGGTAAAGGGCGAACATGTCAAAGTGTTTGTGATCCTCAAAAACGGCTTTGAGCCTTCCGACGAAATGGCGAAGCAACTGAAATTGCATGTGCGCACAACCGTTGGTGCGCTCGCCGTTCCTGACGAACTTGAGTTTGCTCCTAGCTTGCCTAAGACGCGCTCAGGCAAAATCATGCGCCGTGTCATTCGCGCTCGTGAACTTGGTGAACCAATCGGAGACACCAGCACTCTTGATGGCTAAACCTGAATTGTGTTGAAGTGTGGGAAAAAAAAAAGAAACAAAAGGGGAGGGGGGGGGT
>CAXTUE010000188.1:0-8264 GCA_964247355.1 uncultured Ktedonobacteraceae bacterium
TCGTCGGGCGCATAGCGGAAGTTCAGATGTTCGACCGTGAGCGTGGTATCCTGTGGCAATGGGGCGGGATGCTCAATATCTTTCACTGCTGGTGGCGCATCAACGACCTCGAAGAGCCTGCTGGCCGCCTTCAGGTTGCTACCAAGTTGCTGAAATGTTGCCGGTAGTGGTAGCACAATCTCGAAGCTGGCAAGGGCTGACAGTATGAGCAAGGCCAGGAAAAGGCCATTCAATTGGCCGCTATGTACGAGCGGAATAGCGATGAAGAGCATAACCCATGCCGTCGCATTCATAAAGAAGCTGGTCAATGCATTCTGCGTACCCCCGATAAAGGCCATCGACATCTGCATACGATTGAGTTTTTTGGTTAAGGTTTGAATAGACGCTGCTTGTCTCTGCTCCTGTCCAAAGGCAACGAGATCGGCGATACCTTGTACGCTATCGACGAGTTGTGATTGTAGCTCGGCGCGTATCACAACCATATCTTGTCCTAGCCTTTTACTGGCGAGATACGTGAGCGTAGGCACAATCGTACTTGAAAGCAGAAAGAAGCCGAGAAACACCAGTCCAAAGACGCTACCGAAGGCTCCGAGGAATATCCACAGGAGAAGCGCGACAAGCGCGGCGATAACTGGCGGAGCAAGCACACGAATATAGAAATTCTGTAGCAAGTCGATATCGGATACCGCACGCCGCAACACATCTCCACTGCGTAAACCCTGTTGAGAGCCATTCGTCAACGTCATGAGACGCGCTGGCACGAGGGGTACAAGAGCTTTGAAAAACCAGACACGCATATCGGCAAGCAAACCAAAGGCTGCCTTGTGCGACACGAGGCGTTCCAGATAGCGAAACGCTCCACGAGCGATGCCAAAGAAGCGCACACCGACAATCGCAACCGACAAGGCCGCCACCGATGGATGCAGGGCCGCCTCCGAAATCAGGTATGCTGATGTGGCGGCAAGGCCAATACCACTGAGTACGGTTGCGGCACCAATGAGGGCCGCGAGTGTCATCCATAGTCGTACAGGCCATGCTAATTTGAGTAGACGAGCAAAAGTGCTGTTCATACGCGCACCTCACTTCCTTCGTATGCCTGTATCAGGTCCTGATAGACAGGAGATGTCTGGAGCAGATGCTGATGAGTACCCGAAGCCACGATACATCCATTGTGGACAACAAAAATTTTGTCAGCGTTTTTAACGGTGTTGAGGCGATGAGCAATGACAAGCACTATGCGCTCCTTCATGCGAGCATCAATTGTGTGAAACACGCGCTCTTCGCTTTCTCCATCGAGTGTAGAGGTCGCTTCATCAAGCAATAAAACCGGGGCATTCTTTAGAAATGTGCGTGCGAGACTGAGGCGTTGTACCTGTCCACCGCTTAAACGTGCTCCACGTTCGCCAATGACTGTATCATAGCCATGCGGCAAGCTCTGAATAAAGTTGTGTATGTCCGCCGCTTGCGCAGCCTGTATGACCTCTTCTAAAGATGCGTCGCTACGACCCATGCGTATGTTTTCCGCCACCGTCGTATTGAACACATAGGGATTCTGGGGTTGCCACGCGACAAACTGACGCCATACTTGCGGGGTCATGGACTGTATTGGTTCGCCATCGAGCATAATTCTGCCCTGCGTTGGCTCCATGAAGCGCAAAAGCAGACCGGCGATAGTGGTCTTGCCTGCTCCACTCGCACCCACAAATGCCACTTTTTGTCCCGGCAAAACCTCGAATGAGACGCCGCGCAATGCTTCTTTTTGTATCGTTTCATTCTCTGACAATGGATAGCTATAGCGTACATCCTCGAACGCGAGCGAGGAAGAGACGGCAAGCTCTCTCGGAGACATTGTAGTGCTACCCTGTACTTCCTGTGCGGGCGTTTCGAGAATAGTGAAGATACGTTCCGCGCTTGCTGAACTCTCCATGCTAGCGTGAAACTGAGTGCCTAATGAGCGTAGTGGCAGATAGAACTCAGGAGCAAGCAAGATAACTAGAAAGGCAGGCTCGAAGGGAATACCGCCATAGAGCAGACGTAACCCAATCTCGACGGCCACGACACCTGTGCTGAGCGTGGCTCCCATTTCCATAACAAATGAAGAGAGAAAGGCAACGCGCAATACTTTCATCGTGACATCGCCGTAGCGTTCACTGACGCGCCGGATCGTCTCTTCCTGCAAGGCAGTACGGCCAAAAAGCTTGAGTGTTGTCAGACCCTGTAGCACATCCAGAAAATGCGCGCTCAACAGGCTCAGCACCTGCCAGCGTTTCTTTGTCATCTCGTTTGCTTGCATGCCAATCAATGCCATGAACAGTGGCAAAATGGGCCACGTCACCAGGAGCACGATACCAGATATGAGGTCAAGCCTGAACACCGCGATAAGAACAACTGTTGGAATGATCAGCGTTGACGCGACCTGCGGGAAAAACTGAATAAAGTAGGCATCAAGTGCCTCTACACCATCGGCAGTCGTATTGACAATCTCGCCGCTCCGCTCGCCCTTTGTATAGAGTGGGCCAAGCTTGAAAAGATGGACAAAGAGGCGATTGCGCAGGTCACTTTTCACGATACAGGACACCACGTTTGTCATCGTATCGCTGGCGAAAATGAGCAGTGCGCGTAGTATGAGAATGCCGAGCAGTATCAGTAGTGCCGTTTGCAATTGAGATAGAGATTGCTTGAGTAGAAACACGTTATTGACAATAGACGCGATAAAACTAGCCTGTGTGACGATACAAAGTGCCATTAGAAGGCCAAGGATGCCCACCACCGCTATATAGAGATACATTGTTTTTACATATTGAAGAAGTCTTTTATTAATGCTCATTGTGTTTGACCTTGTGCATCAACGTACATGATTGCTGTACGGGTCTGATTCATCACACCCCGTACCAACATATGATAAGGGAAGCATAGGGGGTGTGATAAATCACACCCGTACCCGCTATTTTAAGTTACACGTCCTAGTAATGCCCGATAGCATGTGGCTCAATACGCTTTCTAAAGACCCAATAGTTCCACGCTTGATAGAGCATTACAAAGGGTAGAATTGTGAGACCTATCCAGCTAATAACCGTCAACGAGTATGGGTTTGTCGATGCGTTTCTGATTGTCAGGCTCCACAAGGGATTGAGACTTGAAACCATGACATTCGGGAAGAGACATAGAGCAACGAGAACTGCTGAGCAGAGTATCACGACGAATGACATGGCGAAGGCCCACCCGCTTTGATTGCGCGCATTCAACCATAATAACGCGATCAAGGCCGCAAGTATTACATAGTCCAACGGCACAATCTTTGGATCGAATACTGCCTGACGAAACACATTTGTCGCGCCAGAACCTGTTATGACGACAAGCGCGATAACAGCGAGATTGGCGATCCATACAAATGGTACCACGCGCTGCGAACGCTTCACAAGCACACCCGTTTCGCGTAGGCTTAAGAAAATGGCACCATGCAATACAAAGAATATGTCGAATGCCAGACCTACAAGCAGGGCGAACGGATTGAAGGGCGTCAGAAATGTACCGGCATAATTGCCTTGTGCATTCACTGGTACGCCGTGCAGCAGATTGCCAATCACGACGCCCCAGAAAAAGCCAGGAAGCAGGCTGCCGAGAAAGATCATGCCATCCCAGAAACCGCGCCAGCGCAGACTCTCGCGCTTGCTGCGAAACTCGAAGGCCGCGCCACGAATGATAAGCGCGAACAGAACCAGGAACATCTCGATATAGAAGCCGCTAAACATAGTGGCATACCATACAGGAAATGCCGCGAATAGAGAGCCGCCAGCCGCGATGAGCCAGACCTCGTTGGCGTCCCAGAAGGGGCCAATCGCGTTTAGTATCATGCGGCGCTCAGTATCGTTTTTGCCCAGGAAGGGCAGGAGCATGCCAACGCCATAGTCGAAGCCTTCCAGGAAAAAGAAGCCTGTCAATAGGACGCCGATGATGAGAAACCAGAGTAATTGTAAATCCATGACATCCTCCTAGTAGGCCGCGACAAGCTGCTCTTCAGGCGTCTCGACGGTCTCTTCCTCGACGAACCCCTTCTTAGCGACCTTCGTCAGTAAGTAGCCATCGATGACAGCGAGAACGCCATACGTGACAAAGAACAGGCTCAATGTTATGAAAACTTCGGTCGCACTAACTGATGGTGAAACGCTGTCCACGGTCCGCAACAAGCCGAAGATGGTCCACGGCTGGCGACCCATCTCACCCAGCAACCAACCGGCAGTATTGGCGATATAGGGTAACGCGATTGATGCAATCAGGCCGCGCAATACCCAGCGATTATTGAACAGGTCCTTGCGCTTGATCGAAAGGAACAAGGCAACACCCGCGATCAAGCTCATCAGCGCACCGATGCTCAGCATCGCGCGGAAGCTATAGAACGCGACCAGCACGTTGGGAATATAGTTGCCAGGACCATAGAGATGAACATACTGGGCCTGTATCTGGTTGATGCCCTCAACACTGCTCGTGAAACTCCAATCTGAGAGGAAGCTCAAGAGATAAGGAACGCTAATCTCGAATATATTTGTATGCAACAACTGGTCAGGAATGGCAATGAGCGCAAGGGCCGCAGGGTGCTGCGTGTTCCAGATTGCCTCGGCAGCCGCCATCTTCATGGGTTGCGCGAGAATATCGTACTGGCCATAGAGATGTCCTACGACGACCGCGACGGTGCTCGAAAGCAAGGCGGTAACGAGCGAGAGGCGCATCGAACGCTGGTAGAATTCGACATCCTTCGTCTGCTTGAGCAAGTGATACGCGCTGATACCAATGATAAAGAAGGCACCCGTTGCGATAGCACCGGCGACGACATGTGGCACCTGATATGCCAGCGTTGGGTTCGTGATAAGTGCCCAGAAATTGGACATCTCCGCGTGACCATTGCGCAGAGTATAGCCGACCGGATTCTGCATAAACGAGTTCGCGACCAGAATCCAGAAGGTCGAGAGATACGAACCGAGCACGACAAGCCAGAGCGCGGCAAGATGCAGCTTCTTCGAGAGACGGTCCCACCCGAAGAGCCAGATGCCCAGGAAGGTCGACTCCAGGAAGAACGACAGCAGTGTTTCAAGGGCTAGCGGCGCGCCAATGACATCGCCAATGAAGCGCGAGTAGTTAGACCAATTCATGCCAAATTGAAATTCTTGTACGATACCCGTCACCACGCCCAGCGCGAAATTTATGACGAAAAGCTTGCCCCAGAACTGGGTCATACGCTTATACACTGTATTGCCACTACGAACGTAGAGTGTCTCCATAATTGCCAGCAACAACACCAATCCCAGTGTAAGTGGAACAAAGAGATAGTGATAGATGATGGTCGAGCCAAACTGAAGACGGGCTAATGTTTCTGCACTCATGAAATTGTGCTCCTTAAGAGGGCGGCTAATAACATGCCGCAGCATGCTTTCTTGTTATTTTTGTGTCATTGATAGTATGCCACCAGACCCGCCTGAGCACATCAGGAATATTCCCGCACCTTGTACCCTATTTTATATGCGTGTATAAAGTGCAAAAGATGTATAAAGAGCATTCAGTAGATTATACCATAAGGACTTTTGCGTAAAAATAAAGAGGGTTTGAGCACAAAAGAGCCTCTCCGTCTACCATGAGGCAAACGGAGAGGCTCTACTAAGAGCACCTTAGTGTACGTAGTACAATAACCTGAGTTACATGCTTTGCTGTTGTTCTGGTCTGTGCGAAGCCGAGATGCGTTCGCGCATGTTCTCGAAGGTTGTCTCATCAATTTCGCCACTGGCGTAGCGTTGGTTCAGTATTTCTAAGGCTGTAGGTTGGTGAACAGGTGCATTCGGGTGAGGGCCATCGGTTGGTTGAGTGCCAAATGGTTGACCCATAAATGGGGTGGGCGGCATATAAGGCGTCATTGGTTGACCCCAGCGCATGTTTCTCGTTCTAGCCCAACGGATCAGGGACCAGATGAGCAAGCCGAGAAGTGCAATCCAGAGGAGCCGGCTCAAACCATACATGAATACAAATGGAAAAACGTCGTGCATTTCGTGCATATGTTCAAACATCGTCATTATCTTCTTTCGTAGAGACAACTAGCTGTAGTTCAATCTTGATGACTACATCGTTTTTGAAACAAACAACTTATTCTATGGGTAGACCTGGAAAACTCCTTCTCACTCTGGCTTTTCCTACGTCTGGAGATATCTTAGCTTAGGAACATGAAAAAATCTGCATACATCTGTAAAGAGTCTGTAAGAACTGTTTCGATACGTATTGGAGAGCGAATCCGTACCCCGAATTGCTATTTCTATTGCGTTTTGAAGAATGGATGCTTATACTGTAGACAGTCACCATGTTTATGCACGTCTATGTGCTAGTGGATGGGGATTCTATGACTACAGAGGACAACTTAGGGCACGAAATGACTGGCATGCCCTTATCATCCGTGTCGTACACATCGTTAGACAGACTGGAAGGGGAGGAGCAAGAGTCTGTGCAAGGAAACATAGCTATTAAGGGAACACGCAACGGTCTGCTTTTAACCCTGGAGCCAGAAACACCTTTTAGTGACCTACTTGGCGCACTGGCTAGCCGACTCGCTGAAGCACCCTCTTTCTTCCGTGGTGCCTCGCTTTCTGTCGATACCAGTCGGCGGAGACTACTGTCAAGCGAACGCCATCAATTAGAGGACCTGCTTTCACACTACTATATGTCTGTAAGTTCGCAAGAGCAGTATCAGACGGCGCGACAAGAGAGGCCGAGGACAGCACCATTGCAACTTGAGGAACCTTTTTCGCATGAAACGCCTCTTACGAAAGAGGTTCAGCAGGACGTACGCGACCCACGGGAGTCAGGTGATACGCTCTTTTTGCGACGTACAGTCCGCTCTGGACAAGCGATACATCATAGCAGCAACGTCGTCGTGCTGGGTGATGTGAATCCAGGTGCGGAAATTGTCGCAGGTGGCGATATTATTGTGTGGGGAGTGTTGCGTGGTATGGTACATGCGGGTTATCCCGACAACGCAAATGCGCTTGTGTGTTCATTGCTGCTTTCCCCCGTCCAACTTCGTATTGCGCACCTGCTCTCGCGACCACCCGAAGGTGTCGAAGTGCAACCACGGCCAGAGATAGCCTCGATTAAGAATGGGCAAATCATCGTCGAAACGTGGTCGAATGGACGAACATCACGAAAATAATAGAAGTGTTTCTGCTTTCTTTATAGAATTCGTGGTATACTCTCTAGCAACGTATCTTATTCAGAACAGCATGTTCTTCTACCGCAGTCCGAATAGTTGAATTTGGAGTGTCGTATGGATAGTCGAATAATCACCATAACATCAGGGAAAGGTGGAGTCGGCAAGACTACAACGACCGCGAACCTGGGAACCGCGCTGGCGATGCAGGGGAAAAGGGTTGCTGTGGTGGATTCCGATATTGGCTTGCGCAACCTGGATGCGATTCTAGGGTTAGAAAATCGAATTGTCTATGATCTCGTCGATGTCGTAGAGGGACAGTGTCGTTTGAAGCAGGCACTCATTAAAGATCGAAGAGTGCCCGATCTCTTTTTGCTTCCCGCCGCGCAGACGCGCGACAAGAACGCGGTCAACAGTGTGCAGATGGAACAACTGTGCCAGCAACTCCGCCAGGAATTTGATTTTGTGCTGATCGACTCTCCGGCTGGCATCGAGCAAGGCTTCCGCAACGCGATTGTTGGAGCCGACGAAATCGTTATTGTGGCGAATCCCGAAATGGCTTCAGTGCGTGATGCGGACCGCATCATCGGTCTCGTCGAGGCGGCGGGTAAGATGGAGCCACGCTTAATCCTCAATCGTTTGCGGCCCGATATGGTGAAACGCGGCGATATGATGGACGTAGCGGACGTGCTAGAGGTGTTAGGCATCGAACTGCTCGGCATCGTGCCGGAAGACGAGATGATTATCGTCGCGACCAACAAAGGTGAACCCGCTGTCTATGACAAACACTCGCGCGCAGGCCGTGCATATCTCAATGCGGCCCAACGCATTATGGGAGAAGAGGTTCCGCTTGATGATGTCGTTGACTCTCCGTCATTGCTGGAACGATTCCGCCGTATGTTTGGCTTCGGGCCTACTGTAGCTGATGAGAAGCGTTTCCGTTCACAGTCATCATAAATGGAGGAAGGTAAGGTATGGGTGTTTTCGAGTTCATTGTTGGTCGCAAGAAGCAGACACCGGGGGAGTTGGCAAAAGAACGCCTGAAAGTGGTACTAGTGCATGACCGGCTCAAGGTGAGTCC
>CAXTUE010000188.1:8274-8516 GCA_964247355.1 uncultured Ktedonobacteraceae bacterium
AATGATCAAGTCCGAACTTCTCTCCGCTATTTCACGACGCCTCGATGTCGATGAGCAGAATATGCAGGTCAGTCTCGCGCGCGAAAGTGGCTGGGACACTATCCAAGCGAATGTTCCAATCAAACGTCAGAAGGTGTCATTTGAGTGGGACCCACCGGCACACCCTACCACAAACGCGAACGTCATGCATGGTAGGCTTCACCTTGAGGATAACGAGTAACAGTAGCCTGAAGTACACACAC
>CAXTUE010000189.1:0-8459 GCA_964247355.1 uncultured Ktedonobacteraceae bacterium
CTCCGCCTTGTAATTTATTACGTTTAGAGGGGTGTTTAAGTGGCAAGATTGGCGGCAGTTAAGAAACTTGCTACAGTATTTTACTTAAAAGTAGCACTCCATTTATTAGCGTAATTTGATTCCCGTGAGTGCCTCTGTAAGGTCAGTAACAAATTGATTATAAGAAGGAACCTGATTGAGCCGTTCAAGACTAATTAGCTCTCCAATTGGCTCATAGAGCGTACCAATATTTACTTGTCGGTGACGACGTGAGCGCTGAGCCTGAGCTTTAAGCATCGCTTGTTCCAACAATCGCTTTGGTCTGGTAACTGTTTCCACTTGTCTTGCTTTCTCTGGTAAGCCAAGGTCCAGTGCTTTCAAGTCGGTTCTAAGCACTTTTTACAGCGTCTCAAAATCTGCCAACATCCAGGACTCGCTCATCCTGATAGGAATGATAGGTAGAAGATTTTTGCAAACGTGGGTAGAGCTAGAGTGTTATACGTCTTGTTGTCTTTTGAATAAGATATGGTAGAAAACGGTCGTCGGTATGACCTTCAGTATATAACGCTAATACTATTTGCCTCATCTAATCTATAACCTCACGCAGTTTCATTAATATATGTGCGCATCTCTTCAATCCGATGAGAGGCTTCTTGTAAGCTGTCACTATTCAAGTATTTTTTAATCTGATCTAATGTATAGCTGGCCATTGCAACGCTACCATCATCATCTGTTAAAGCCTGAATTTGTGTTGCTACGGGACTTATAAGTGTTACAAGTGAGGACGGAACATCACTAGATACAGGTTCTACTCTTGTTACCATTTGAGCAAATAGTAAGGAATGAGCAACATCAGGCAAGCTAATAAAAGTGGGTGAATGTGTTGTTACTAACACCTGGCGTATAGGTTCGTCTAATTGCTCAGGAATGGTAAAATTCGTTGCCATACGCCTCAATAAATAAGCTATTCTTTTAAGATATAATGTGTCTATACTGTTTTCAGGCTCTTCGAGACAAAGCACTCCATGAAATTCTGGATCGTTAGCGAGTGTTGCTAAAGCTAAAAGGCAAAGCGTCCCAGCAGACATTACATATGATGGAATTGGAGCAGCATCTGAATAGTTTGCCCAGACTGTGTATTCGTTACGTATCTCATCTTTCTTCAACTCGATGTCCGTCAAGTTAGGTACAAGATTTGCCATATCAAGTGAGACAGAGGAGTATTATACCTGCTTCCATCTCTCAAGCTTAGGGCGGGAGAGCCGATAGAAGTTAACAAAGACGTGTTGTTGAGCATTCTTGCGGACCGTCGACGTTTGAGAAAGGTAGTTGTAGGATGGTACATAGCATCGTGGGTGAAAAGGCTCCGCCTCATCCACGTACAGTTGGCTGGCTGGGAACAACGGCACTGGCAATGGGAGGGAGCAATCAAAGTCTATTTATCCTCGGTGTGCTGCTACTGAGTCAGGGAAGCGCGGCTGTACCATTGCTGATTGTAGGGCTGGTTTTGAGTTGGGCCGCAGCATTTGGCTGGACTGAACTCGTTCTGATGTTTCCCCATCGTGTTGGAGGTATCGCCGCAACATGTGCCGAAGCATTTCGTCCTTATAGTCCTGTGCTGGCAAATCTGACCGGTATGTGTTACTGGTGGGGCTGGATTCCTACCTGTGGTCTGGCCGCTATCATATCCGCAACCGTTATCTCCGAATGGTACATGCCGTATATACCTATTCCCCTGCTAGCCATTGCCCTGGTCGTACTCTTCTCCATTGTAAACCTCTGTGGCGTGCGTTGGGTGATGCGCTTAGCGATGCCTGTTGCCACTGCAACGGCGCTGCTCGCCTTTCTTTCAGGACTGATTCCTGTTGTCACGGGCCACGTAAACTGGCAGCAGGCAACAACCTTTCATCTTATAACACCTTTTCATGGCATATTCGGAGGCGTCACGAGCGCGATGGCAGGTCTCTACCTCGTTGGTTTCGCTGCACCCGCATTTGAGGCCGCCGCCTGTCACGTAGGAGAAACGGTAAATCCCGCCCGTAACGTACCCCGTGCAATGTTCGCTAGTGGCTTTATGTCGACCCTCTTTTTTATCGTCTTGCCCGTCATCTGGCTTGGCGTGCTCGGTACAACACCGCTCGAAGGCGATCTTGTGCAGACGCTGGGTCCAACGTTTGCCCCCCTATTTGGCAATGGTGCCCGTGCAGTCGCTATCTGGTTCATGATGTTCAACATGTTTCATTGCATGATTCAACCGTTAGCTGGCGCATCACGCACCCTCTCTCAACTTGCCGAGGATGGTTTGCTGCCAAGCATACTTGCGCGACGTTCACGTACAGACACACCATGGGTCGCAACTGTACTGACGGTGGGAATGGCTATTGTGTTCTTGCTTATCGGAGACCCTACCTGGCTGATTGCCGCCGCTAATTTGACCTATCTTATCGGTATCGGTTTGCCTTCGGTTGCTGTCTGGCTACTACGGCGCAACGCTCCATCAATGCAGCGTCTTTACCGCGCCCCTCGCGGCACAATTCTACTTGGTGTACTGGCTTCCGCCGTATGGGGCGTCTCCACCCTGCTCGGTTTTGAGCAGTTCGGCTTACCCACAGTAATCGCCGGTTTAGCACTTGCTTATTCGGGGTCTTTGCTCTACGTGCTGCGTCGCTGGGAGGATCGTCTGCGAAGCGGACAAAAACTTTCGCTACGTTCATTGCATGTGAAACTGACCGGTGCTATGCTACTCGTCCTAGCTCTTGATGGAGTAGGCTACTTGATTGCTGTGAGTAAGTTGGCGCAGCAGGACCTCTCCCTCATTGCGGCCCTCGAAGATATTTTTGTCGCCGTGGCTGTGCTGACAATTACTGTCGGCCTAGTGCTCCCCGGTATGATCGCTCACGCCGCCGAAGAGGTTGCTCGTGCCGCCGACAATCTTGTGATTGGCACACTGGACGACTTTTCGCGCGCAATGAAAGCTCTTGAAGCAGGGAATCTGGACGAGGCCCATGCCCGTGTCAGCATTAAACCTGTTGTGGTGCATAGCAATGATGAAATCGGCGCGATGGCGACTAGCTTCAATATTATGCAAGAACAGATCGCGGGTGCTGCGGGAGCACTCGGTGGAGCACGTGAGGGTCTGCGACACGCCCGCAATGCATTGACCGCCAGTAACGCTAAGCTAGCAGCGCAAGCAACTACGGACGCTCTCACCGGCTTGCCTAATCGCGTTTGCTTGCTCGAACGCATTGAGGCGATACTTCAATCTAGCAAATCAGTGGATGGTATGGCCTTGTTGATGCTAGACCTTGACCGTTTTAAGGAGGTCAATGATACCTTTGGCCATCAACTCGGCGATGCACTTCTTCAACTAGTTGGGACACGTTTACGTCAGGCTGTCGACGATAGCGCGATGGTTGCTCGCCTTGGCGGTGACGAATTCGCCGTATTTCTCGCGGACGCGACCGAGACCAGTGCTCAACAAGTTGGTTTACAGCTTTGTGCCGCGCTTGAAACATCATTTCTCGTTGAAGGCTATCCACTACAAGTTGAAGCCAGTGTCGGGGCCGCACTGTATCCCATACATGGTAGCGACTCGCTCACTCTGCTACGCCGCGCGGATGTTGCTATGTACAAGGCTAAACGAGGACGTGAGGGCTATGCGCTCTACGATGTCCGTTACGATCAATACAGCCCACGTCGCCTTGCCCTGTTAGGAGATTTGCGCAAGGCCATTGTTGCACACGAATTGCGGCTCTACTATCAACCAAAGGCCGATTTGAAAACGAGTCTTGTCAAGGGAGTCGAAGCCCTGATACGCTGGCAACATCCCACACATGGCTTTATTCCTCCTGACCAGTTCATCCCACTGGCTGAGCAAACAGGGCTTATTGGAGCCTTGACGCATTGGGTGGTGACGACAGCGATTCAGCAGTGTAGGCAGTGGCTTGATAACGGTATACAGCTAAGTATATCGGTGAATCTTTCGACCGCGAATCTACGTGACACAAGCCTTCCCGATACAATCGCCTGCTTGCTTAGACAATATGCTGTTCCTCCGCACCTCTTATGCTGCGAGGTCACGGAGAGTGCGGTAATGGGAGATGCCGAGCATTGCTTGCAGGTCCTTAACCGGCTCTTTGCTCTGGGAGTGCGTATCGCGATAGACGATTATGGAACAGGATATGCCTCATTATCCTACCTTAAGCATTTGCCAGCCGATGAACTCAAGATCGACCGCGCCTTCGTTCAACATGTAACGACGGCGCGAGCCGACGAAGCTATTGTGCGCTCTACCGTGAACATGGCTCACGCATTAGGGATACAAGTAGTGGCGGAGGGCGTAGAAGATCAAGGCGTGTGGGACCTATTGGAGACCCTAGGTTGCGATATCGCTCAAGGCTACTATCTCTCTCGACCCGTGCCCGCTCAAGCTCTGGAACAGTGGTTATCTGAGAGAAAAGCCGCGCGCTGGTTCGATGATAAGAAAGAGGCTCTGGCACTATAGAAGTGGATGCCAAAAACCCTTGAAATTCGCCGCAAAATAGTGTATCATTGATAAGTACCCAAATTTCCAAAGACATTTTGTCGACGCCGAAAGCGTCGTTTCAGAGTGGGTTGTGTTTCGCTTCTGCACAGATAGACCGTCAAGGGATGTGCAGGAGTGTGTAGGCACAGCCCACTCTCTATTTGTTTATGCTATAATTTGGGAAGAATTGTTTCTCTTCTTACATATTCTATCAAGCCTATAAATCCTTACGGTGACTATAAAGGAGCCTCTTATGCTTCTCTCTCGTTGGAGGAAGTCAGTTCTCATACTCGTTACTTTGCTTCCGGCAATGTTATTCCTCGCGGCGTGCGGTGGTAGTGGTACCTCTCAGGTACAAACAAAGCCCACACCAATACCAACGCCCTCACCAACCGCCGGTCCTGGACAGCGCATACTTGACACAATGGCGAACAAGCTGAACACGGCGAAAACGTTGCATGGTATCTTCAATCTAACGCTCGCCGGACAAACTATCAATGGCATAGTTAATACCGAGGTGTGGAATGCGACACCAAATAAAAACCGCACTGTCGTACTACAGTCCTCAATTTCTCAACTGACAACAGGTACAATAAACGTTACCGACGGTAAGCAACAATGGCAGTATAACCCGGCCCAGAAGGTTGTATACAATGGCCCTGTGACAACTGCTGCAACAGGAACACAGGCAACAGGTACACCTACAGGCGTAGGGCAGGGTGTGACAGGAGGACAGGGCAACCAGAGCCTCTTCTTGCTGAACCTTGTGCAGAGCGTCTTTACAAACAGTGATGGTACCCTGAAATCGTCATCAGCAACCGTTAACGGGCATAACGTCTACGATGTTGCGGTCGTACCCTCGACGAGCCGTGCTGGTACAGGTGGACCCGCGAACTTCAACTACACGGGCGATGTCTATATCGACAAGGCCACACAGCAGCCTGTGCAGGTCAAGCTAAATATTCAAGGTATCGGGAATGTAACGCTGGATGTGCCAGAGCTTGAACTGAACTCGAATATTCCCGCTAGCACCTTTACCTTTGTCACGCCTGCGGGTGCCAAAGTCCTGCCATTCTCACAATTAAGTGCGACTCCATCATCGACTGGTACGCTAACGCTGGCACAGGCTCAACAGCAAGCAGGCTACCACCTCCTGAGCATCCCAGCAGATCAAACCGATTTTGCGCTCAACGGCGTCAACGCCCTCGGTGCCCCTGGCAACCAGACCTATACGCTCAACTACATAAAGGGCAATGCCACGGTCACAATCGCGGAGGGCAAGCCGCTTGCCAACTTGCCCGCCTCCGGTCAGTCTGTATCCATTCGGGGCACTACAGCCACGCTTTCCAGTGTTGGTGGCAACACAACCCTTGCATGGACTGAGAAGGGCGTTGGCATCCGCATCAGTTCAAGTTTGAGCAGCGATCAAGTAGAAAGTATCGCGAAAAGCTTGATGTGATAGTCAATAACCCAACAGACGCGATGAGGTAACTCAACGGACGCGACGGGGTAACTTAATGGATGCCATGGGGGTAATTCAACGGACGTTCCCCTTGTGGGCCGTCCGAGAGAGGCAATTATAGTCGTCGGTTGCCCAATATTTCGGTTTTTTCTATTTGAGTGGCAAGGTCGGCATGAGATGATATTGCATTTTGAGTGTGATGATACGGGTTGCAGCCTCATCGACACGCGCCTTCGAGAGGGTACCATTCTGTAGGGCAGCTTTGAGACCATTAAGCATGTCCACCATCTGACCGGAGCCTGTGGGACCGAGCAACATGTCATTGCCAGCATTCAGGGCCAGGACTGCCGCTTGTGGCATGGTCCATGTTTGTGAGATGCCCTGCATGTACAACGCATCAGTGAGGACAACGCCATCATAGCCGAACTCGTGGCGTAGGATATCGGTCATAAAGATATGCGAGAGTTCTGCGGGCATCTTGGGGTCAATGGCAGGCATAAGCACGTCGGTTGGCATAATCATGCCAGGATTGTCGAGCTTATCTTGCGACTGGATAAAGTGCTTAAAGGGCGCAAGCTCTACTGAGTAAAGCTGGTCACGTGTACGATTGACGACGGGTAAGCCGAAGTGGGCGTCAATATTGGCATCTCCGAGGCCGGGATAGTGCTTGATACACGCGATAACCCCATCGCTTTGCATAGCGCGCATGTAGGGACCGGCATATTGTACTACGGAGTCCGTGGTGAAGCCATAAGTGCGCGTGATCTGGTCCGGCGCGTCGGGAATGAGTGCTACATCGACATCGGGTGCGAGATTCTCGTTGATGCCAATCGCTTTCAGGTCATGTGCGACAAGATGTCCTTGCTGAACCGCGTAGTCAGGATTGCCGCTTTGATAGACAGAGAGGGCTGAGGGGCGCGGTGGATAGATGTGAATCAGGCGATGTACGATGCCGCCTTCCTCGTCGGACGAAACGAGCAGTGGAAGTTTGGCGTGTGACTGCATCTGGCCGATATCGTGCGCGGTCTGCGCCGCCGTCTGCATTTGAAATTCATACATGATGACACCGCCAGCATGCAACTTGTTTATCATGTTGTCGAGGTCGGGCGAGTAATAGGTATCATCGTACTCGACCATGATAAGCTGTCCCAACTCTTCGTCGAGGCTCATGCGCGAGACATAGAGGCTGGCCAGTTGCTTATATTGCATATGACTTACAAGATGATGCAAGTCATTGACTTGTGTATCAGTGAGTGGAGCGTGTACAAATGTGCCATCAGAAATTCCTGTATGCACAAATGGGATGCTCGATGAGCCATTGAGCAGATGTTGACCAAAGACGCCGCCAGCAGCGATAAGAACAACTAGCACTACTGAAGCGATCAGCAAGACAAATTTTCGCCGACTCCGACGTTGAGGTAGAGGCGGGTGCTCGGTCATGAACGAAAACTCCCCGTTGTATGTTTCCCCTTCTGTCTATTCTTAGAGCGCGATTTGTTACCGTGTGTAGGTTTCTTTGTAGTCATAAACGTCTCTCGAGCAGTATTCGTCGCGGTCTCTTCTTTCTCAATGTCTCGGTCAGCTCCATGTACCTCTAGTGCAATATTTTCATCTGGTGCAATATCTTCATAGGAGTTGTTATCTTGCTCGGTCAGACTCTTATCCAACCATTCGTCTTTGGGCAGAGGCGACGTATCCGTTTCATCAGGCACGTACTGCACCTCTGGCATATCCTCCTCTGCATTCGTCACATCCAGCCATTCGAGTTCATTAAGCGGCTCTTCGTCAAATGCGGGTGGAGTCTCTTCTCCCTGTTCAGTCACAGCTATGTGCGTCTCGTCTGTGGCTAAGGAGGGTGCGGGCAAGGAGACCACAAGGGCCTCCTCTACATGTTGTTCCGTAGCATCGTGTGCAGGTAAGGAGGTCATAGGGACCTCCTCAATGTGTTCCTCTGTCGGTTCTGTGAATGTAGGCAAGGAGATGGTAGGAGTTTCCTCCACATCCTCACCTATAGGTTCGGGAACTGTATGAAGGGACGTTACAGAAGCCTCTTCTGAAGAATGTGCTCCACCCGTCCCTATAACTTCTTCCTGTGAAATTTGAGGTGCATCGCTGGATGTAGAAACGTCGATAGAAGGAGTTACATCAGTGAGGCGCGCGGGAACAATACGAGGAGGTAACTCGGATGTATCTCCTGAAGTAGTTATTGGCATGTGAGCAACAGAATGCTCTGACACTTGCACCACGGGTTCTTTCGGTGTCAGGTCTCTTGTGGAAAGCGGCGATAGCGCGCGAGTATCAACGGGCGATTGGCGGCGTTGGCGTGCGGAGGCGCGTACATTTGGTACCACGGATGGTGGCAGTAGCGAGTAGTCGAAGACAACCTTGATCGCGCGTTGCTCTCGTTTGTCAGACGCCGTGAGCAACGCTTGCTTATAGTCATTAAGTGCAAAATGGTGCGTAATAAGCTGCTCAGGCCGCAATACATTGTTC
>CAXTUE010000190.1:0-3491 GCA_964247355.1 uncultured Ktedonobacteraceae bacterium
TGGCCCCACGCGGGATAGGTTGTGAGGACATAAATTTGCTCAGCGATGGTAACAGCTATAGCAATGGGCAGCAGCCAGCCTTTCCAGCCGCCGCGACGATAGTCTTGCCACATCACTACCAGACCGATACCGAATAGGGCCGCGATAGCAGGGACCATCTCCGTCATGTAGTACTGGTGAACAAAACCCGCCACACTGAAGAAGATAGCTGTTGTGAGCAGCCACGTACCCCACAGAAGCATTGACTTCTGCTGCACATCGCTCTGGAAGCGAGGACGACGTTGCCATGCAAGAGCAAGCAGACCGAGCAGGGCCATCGGAAGTATCCAGACAATCTGTCCCGCGAGTGGTGCGGTAAAGAGACGGAATGGACCAGGATTTCCGATATCAAATAGACCACCCGCGCCACCAAAACCAGCGCGTTGTGCCTGTCCTGCTGTAGTACCTCGATTGGCAGTACCACCACCAGCAGTGTTACCAGTATCTGAATTGGAAGTACTGCCATTGCCAGAGTTCGTTGTACTCCCATTTGTACCCGTGTTGCCTGTACGAGTAGTGCCGCCTGGGAAGCCACCGCGACCTCCTCGTCCAAGCAGGCGTTGGATACCGTTATAGCCAAGTGCAAGGCTTATTTCTGAGTTATCCTGTGTTGAACCGACATAGGGACGCTGCGAGGCCGGTGTGAAGTCCACGGCTAGTGCCCAGGAGAATGAGACGACAAGCAAGACAACGGCTGCCAGCGCGAGATGTCCAATGCGTGTCCAGAGACGTTTGGGAGCCGCAAGGAGGTAGAGTAGTCCGTACGCTGGTACCACAAGATATGCTTCGAGCATTTTGATGTTGAAACCAAGACCAACCAGTGCTGCTGCTAATAACAACCACCGTAAGCGGCCAGTTTCAGCCGCACGAAGTACCGCCCATGCGCCAAGCAGAAGGACCAGAGCTAGTGTACTATCAATTGTGACGTTGCGATTGGTCACGATGCTGATTGGGCTGAGTGCCAGCCCCAACGCTGCAAGCAGACCAGCAACCACTCCAAAGTGTCGTTGGACCAGATAGTATAGCACGAGTACTGAAAGTACACCAGCGATAGCCTGTGGCAGTAGAACACTGAATGGAGTAAAGCCAAAAATCTTAGAACTGAATACTTGCAGCCAAAAACCTACGGGTGGTTTGTCGATTGTCACAAAGCCACCTGGATCATAGGAGTTAAAAAAGAAATTATGCCAACTATCCATCATACTTCTGATAGCTGGTGGATAGAACGAACCGAAGCCATTCTTGCCTAGCTGAAAAAAATTCATGAAGATAGAAACGAGCATTATACCGCCTAAGGCTAATCGTTGCCATAGGGACAGACCTTGCCATTGTGGGAAACCTTGTGGAACTCGGCGTTCCGCAATACGTTCAGGTACGGCCCGAACAATTTTTTCCTGTGTATCAGCCACGTATATACTCTCCTAATTATGTTGATTACTCAATATGCTCTTTCCCATAGTAGAGAGCACAGAGTACGGTTCGAGATTTCATCTGAGACTAGCATAACGAAGAGAAGTTAAGAAGTTGCCGTAAAAAAGTAAAGTATTTGTAAGGAGAGCAAAGAAGAAAATTGCTGAGGCTTTTCACACATCTCATACTTATTTTACATTTCTATGTACTTTTCCAGAGTTGTCTCCGCTAGGATAGAGGCAGAGGCAATGAGAGTTGCATCTCCCAAAGAAAGACATAGAAAAGCTTTGAGAAGCATATATCGGAGGATGTCCTTGATGTTCAATACAAAGGAACAACGTGTCGCGTCACTACAAACGTCTCCGGCGGAACCATCCGTAGAGGAACAATTTGCGCAAGCTCGTTACCGTGAGGAAGAACTAACGAGCGCATACGGAAGCCATACACTCGCGTTTTTTGGCTTTGCGCCAGAAAACTTACATTTCTTAACTCCTGACGGCAAGGGCCTTGTCAATTACCGATTGACGCGCAATGTTGCCGTTGTACTGGGCGATCCGGTATGCGCAACAGAAGACATTGAGCATGTAACAAACAGCTTCCTGAATTTCTGTACACAAAATAAATGGCCAGTGGCATTCTATCAGGTTTACCCACACTACCGGAGCGTCTACCGTAAACTCAAACTACACGCCTTCAAAATGGGTGAAGAGGCCATGCTCAACCCACAGACCTTTACATTACAGGGGTCTGCAATAGCGAATGTACGCACCAGTTGCCGACGTGCTGAGCGCGAAGGGGTGACGGTTCAATGGTATGAAGGCATTCCCCCAACCGACGTGCTGCAGCAATTGGAGAGTCTCAACGATGTCTGGCTCAAGAGTGTTGCAGGCACAACCGAAACGGGTTTCAGCGTTGGGCGTTTCGACGAAATACCCGCGCTTGCCGAACGTGCCGACAAGATCGCCGCACGTTCTAGCCTTGCTTCATCTTCCTCACAGCAAGCAATACCTCGCTTTTTGACGGCGGTTGCCTACACAAGTACGAGCACCCCTTGCTCCTTTATGACGTTCACGCCTGTCTATAGCTCTTCGACACATGCAGCAGAATGGGGTTGGACGCTCGATATCATGAGACGTATTTCAGATACACCGCCGGGAGTCATTGAGTTGCTACTGGTGCGCGCGCTTGAACGCTTCCGAGAGCAGGGTGCGACTGTTCTCAGTCTCGGCCTTGTGGCATGGTCGGACACACAGAATGAGATACAGCCGCTACAGCGCAAAGTTGCCAGTTTTATCACCGACCACCTGCATTTGTTTGAGACGCACGACACGCTTTTCAAGTTCAAGCAAAAATTTCATCCACGCTGGGAAAGCCGCTCTATTGTTGCACACCTATCTCTCTCGTTACCACAGGTCGCGCTCGGCGTACTCTGTGTGAGAAACTATTCTCGGAGAGCAAAGAAACCTGTCAAACAAGGATCGAGAGGATAACGTGTTGGTTACATCTGAAACCGAAGAGTCACACATACACGGCGATGCAGGGGAACCGTTACAAAAGGCGCCCTTGCATAAAGCGCGCGGGTGGACAAGTACGTTCGTTCAGTTCGTACAATACTGTATAGTAGGCGGATTGAATACGCTCGTCGATGTAGGCATGCTCAACATTTTGCTATGGCGTTTTCCAACGCATAATGTAGAGGCGCTGGCGTCATACAGTGCTATCGCTTATAGTTGTGGTGCTATCAGCAGCTTTTTCTTGAATAAGTACTGGACATTCCGTCACACCCATAAGCCAACCAGGGGCGAACTCCTACGATATGTCATTACCATCGTTGTTGAAGTTCTCTATAGTAGTGCGCTGATATGGCTGGCGGGCCGAGTATTGCAACCATTTATCAGCAATATCACATTATGGGGTAATGCATCGAAACTCGTTGCCGTCGTCTGTGGTGCTGTGCTTTCGTATCTGTTGATGCGCTTCTGGACGTTTGCACGTAAGCCACAGATATAATAGTTGTTCGGCTTGCTTACAATATACAAGCC